>CASDTD010000109.1 GCA_949283445.1 uncultured Coriobacteriia bacterium
AGACCGTATGAACAGCCCGCGAGCGCAGTTCGCGGGTTGATTCTTGTTCGGGGTATTTCTTATGGGTACGCTAAGAATCGCTCCATCCCTATACATAAGAGAAGAGGAAAGGAGATACCCGATGTCTGAACTGGTCGAGATCCGCTGGCATGCTCGCGCTGGACAGGGTGCTGTAACGGCAGCGAAGCTGGTCGCCGAGACCGCGCTTTCCCAGGGCCGCTACATGCAGGCAATGCCGGAATACGGACCCGAGCGTACGGGTGCTCCCCTCAAGGCGTACACGCGCGTCTGCGACACGCCGATTGAGGTGCACAACAACATTACCAACCCCCAGATCGTCGTCGTGCTCGACGAGACCCTCCTCGATATCGAGGACGTTACCACGGGTATGAAGGAGGATGGCACCATCATCCTCAACACGCGCATGGCTCCTGCCGAGGCGCGCGAGAAGCTGGGCGTCTCCGATTCCGTCAAGGTCGCCACGGTCGATGCGTCCGACATCGCGATGCAGACCATCGGCCGCAACATTCCCAACACGCCCATCGTTGCCGCACTTTCCAAGGTGACGGGTGTCATCCCGCTGGACTCGTTCGTCGAGCACCTGAAGAGCACTTTCGGCAAGAAGTTCAGCCAGAAGGTCATCGACGCGAACCTCGAGTCCGTGCAGCGCGCATACGAGGAGGTGCAGCAGTAATGAGCCAAGACTGGAACATCGACGACTTCACGTCCTGGAAGGCCGAGGATTTCCCCATCGGCGGCGTGTGCGTGCAGGGCGGCAACTCCGTGAAGTACATCACGGGCGGCTGGCGTGCCCAGCGTCCCATCTGGACGAAGGACAACTGCAAGAACTGCATGCTGTGCTGGGTCGTCTGCCCGGATTCCTCCATCCAGGTCTCCGACGGCGAGATGACCGGTATCGACTACGACCACTGCAAGGGCTGTGGCGTGTGCGTCAAGGAATGCAAGTTCGGTGCGCTCGAGCTGGTGCTCGAAGCTGACGCGAAGGAGGCGGAGTAACCATGGCAGAGCAGAAGGTTCTCTCCGCAACCGGCAACCAGATGATCACCGAGGCGTTCCGCCAGGCAGATCCTGACGTCGTTTGCGCATACCCCATCACCCCGCAGACCACCATCGTCGAGGGCTTCGCGAAGTGCGTCGCCAACGGCCAGGTCCACACCGAGTTCGTCGCCGTCGAATCCGAGCACTCCTCGATGTCTGCGTGCATCGGCTCGGCGCAGGCAGGCGCCCGCACCTTCACGGCAACGTCCTCGCAGGGCCTTGCCTACATGTGGGAAGAGCTGCACATCGCCGCCGGCATGCGCCTCCCCATCGTCATGGCCAACGCCAACCGCGCTCTGTCCGCGCCCATCAACATCCACGGCGACCATTCCGACGTCATGGGTGCCCGCGACACGGGCTGGCTGCTCTTCTTTGCCGAGACGGCGCAGGAGGCCTATGACAACACGATGATCTCCATTCGCGTGGCAGAAGACCACCGCGTCCTGCTGCCGACCATGACCACGCTCGACGGCTTCATCACCACGCACTCCATGGAGCGTTGCGAGCTCATGGACGACGAAACCGCCCAGAAGTTCCTGGGCAAGCGCGACGCCGTGTTCCCGCTGCTCGACACCGACAACCCCATCGGCGCCGGCATGTTCGCCGACCAGGACAGCTACTTCGAGCTGCACAAGGCGCAGCGCGATGCCGTCACCGCCGCCAAACCCGTCATCAAGGAAATCGGCGACGAGTGGGCAGCCATCTGCGGCCGTCCGTTCGACTTCGTCGAGACCTTCGAGTGCGAGGATGCCGACTACATCATCGTCACGCTCGGTTCTTCCGCCGGCAACGCACGCCATACGGCCCGCGAGCTGCGTGCCAAGGGCATCAAGGCGGGTGTCGCGCGCATCCGCGTGTTCCGTCCGTTCCCTGCCGAGGAAATCGTCGCGGCGCTCAAGGGTGCCAAGGCCGTCGCCGTGCTCGACCGCTCCGAGAACTTCGGTGGCCAGTACGCGCCGGTCGCCCTCGAAGTCACCACGGCACTCTACAACGCGGGCGTGCAGATTCCGCTGAAGGATTACGTCTACGGTCTGGGCGGACATGACGTCACGCTCGCCCAGATGGAGCAGGTCTACAGCGACCTCGAGAAGCTGGCCGCAGGCCAGATCGACGGTTCCATCGAGTATCTTGGCAACAGATAAGGAGGGGAGTGAACATGGCTAACATCAAACAACTTTCCGCACTTCCCGAGCGCCTCGCCGGCGGTCACCGTCTGTGTGCGGGCTGCGGCGCGTCCATCTGCGTGCGCCAGGTGCTCATGGGTGCAGGCGACAATCCCGTCGTGTGCGGCTCGGCTACGGGCTGCCTCGAGGTCTCCACGACGGTGTATCCGTACTCCTCGTGGAAGACCCCGTTCATCCACAACGCGTTCGCCAACAGCGGCGCGACCATGTCCGGCGTGGAGGCCGCGTTCAACGGCCTGAAGCGCGCGGGCAAGATTCCGGCTGATAAGGAAATCAAGTTCGTCGCGTTCGGCGGCGACGGCGGTACCTACGACATCGGCTTCCAGAGCCTGTCCGGTGCCATGGAGCGCGGCCACAACATGGTCTACGTCTGCTATGACAACGAGGCCTACATGAACACCGGTATCCAGCGCTCGTCTGCTACCCCGCACGGCGCGTGGGCAACGACCTCCGAGGTCGGCTCCGTCCTGCAGGGAAAGCAGCAGAAACGCAAGGATCTTGCCGCCATCATGGCGATGCACCACATCCCCTATGTCGCACAGGCGTCCATCGGTGATTGGCGCGACTTAGTGAACAAGGCCGAGAAGGCATTCAACACCGAGGGTCCGGCGTTCCTGAACGTTCTGGCGCCGTGCCCCCGTGGCTGGCGCTTCAAGGACGACGAAGCTGTCGAGATGGCACGTCTTGCCGTGGCCACCGGTTTCTGGCCGCTGTTCGAGGTCGAGGACGGCAAGTGGACCATGAAGCCCGTCAAGGGCGAGCGCAAGCCGCTGGTCGAGTTCCTCAAACCTCAGGGCCGCTTCAAGCACCTGTTCAAGGAAGGCAACGAGGAGCTGCTCGAGCAGCTGCAGAAGGAATGCGACGAGTACTACGAGTGGGTCGAGCGTATGTGTGGCCTGTACGAGGACTAGTTCGCGGGCACACCTTCTCATAGAGCACTGCCACAGGGCCGTCGGGGCAAACCCGGCGGCCTTTCTTTTTGCCTTGATTGTAAATGTGTGATTTGACGACAGATTCGAGCGCGAAATAACGCAAGTGTGTGTCGACGACACTTTCGGGCAGCTTGAGGGTCGATTATGTCGCTGGGTCACCCGTTTGCGAACAGTTCAGAGGAAAAGTTTCGCTTAGTCGCCTGTGTGTAACCATAGGCTTACTTGCGGCGGGGCGCTGCACGCCATCATCGGGCGGTCAGATAGGGTCCGTCTGTCTGCGATGGTGTGGTTGTGGCGTGAAAACGGCTACTCTGCAGAAACGCGCTTAATCGCGCTCGAATTAAGCGCGTTTCTGCAGACTTATCTCTTAGAATTTAAGGGGTATACAAACGCTGCTGTTTTGATATAATCATCAATCGCGCATCAACTGCGCTCTCAGCCAAACATGGAGGGATGTCCGAGTGGCTGAAGGAGCACGATTGGAAATCGTGTGTGCCGTTTGTAGCGGTACCTAGGGTTCAAATCCCTATCCCTCCGCCAGATTCTTTCGCCCCGCAAATCGCGGG
>CASDTD010000110.1 GCA_949283445.1 uncultured Coriobacteriia bacterium
CTCATCATGTTCGACGCCGCCTACGAGCGCTTCATCGTCGACGATAACGTGCCGCACTCCATCTTCGAAGTCGAAGGCGCCAAGACCTGTGCTATCGAGTTCCGCTCCTTTTCCAAGACCGCCGGCTTCACGGGCATGCGCTGCGGCTATACCGTCGTGCCCAAGGAGCTCGTGCGCGAGGGCGTCAGCCTGAACGCGCTGTGGAACCGCCGCCAGACCACGAAGTTCAACGGCGCTTCCTACATCATCCAGCGTGGCGCCGCCGCCATCTACACCGATGAGGGCGCACGGCAAGTCGAGGAGACGCTGGCCTATTACCGCGAGAACGCGCGCGTCATCAAAGAGGGGCTCGAGCAGGCGGGCTATGAAGTCTACGGCGCGGTGAACAGCCCCTACGTGTGGTGCAAGACGCCCGACGACATGGGTTCGTGGGAGTTTTTCGACCTGCTGCTGGAGCAGGCCAACATCATCACCACGCCCGGCGCCGGCTTCGGGCCGGCCGGGGAAGGCTACATACGCCTGACCGCCTTCGGCGATGCGGATGCGACCAAGGAGGCCATCGAGCGCATCAAGGCGCTGTAGGCACGCAAGATAGTTGAAGCACGCAGGTCACAGCCGCGATCAGACCGCATTGCCGTCTTCCGGAAAACGCAGAGCGCATTATGATAGGGCATGAGCACCCACGTGAGGAGACGGCACATGAAACTCATCTTCGACTTCGACGGCACGCTGCATAAATCGGAATGCACCTACATCCCCGCGTTTCAGAGCGTGCGCTCGTTCATGGAACGGCACGGCTGGCAGCCCGCCTGTGAGATGAGCGACGATGAGATCGGCTACTGGCTCGGCTACAGCTCGAAGGAGATGTGGGCCCGTTACGCGCCGGACCTCACGCCCGAACAACGCGCCGCCTGCGCGAAGGTGCTGAGCGACGAGATGCTCGAACGCGCGCGCCAGGGCAAAGCCCAGCTCTACCCCGGTGCGCGCACCGCCTTGGAAACGCTGAAAGCCGAAGGACACACGCTCGTCTTCTTCTCGAACTGCCATCACGACTACATGACCGTGCACAGCGAGGCATTCGGGCTCAACGCCTATTTCGACGCGTTTTTCTGCGGGGAAGACTACGGCTGGAAGACGAAGGCGGAGACTTTCGCGGACATCCGCGCGCGCCTCGGCACGACAGATGGCCCAGCACGCGAGTTCGTCGTCATCGGCGACCGCTTCCACGATATCGACATCGCCCGCGTGCACGGGCTTGTGGCCGTGGGCTGCGCCTACGGCTATGGCACCCGCGACGAGCTTGCAGGAGCGCAGGTCATCGTTAAAGACCCGGAACACTTGCTCGAGGGCGTGGAACAAGCCGTCCAGCTGGCAGCCAACCGCTAGCCCACGCAGGCGTCAATCTTCTCGAACTGCTCGGCAACGCCGCAGACCCAATGGGCAGACGAGCAGTAGGTTTCGCCCAGCTCGCTCAAAGACCCGGCCTGCGCAAGGCCCGTATTCGATTCGGCCATGCCCTTGTGCCATTCGCGTATGGCCTCATCCCACGAGCTCCAGGAACTTGCTCCCCCATACGGGTCGGAATCAGCAGCACCCCACCCCCAGGCGTTGTGCGCCTTGATGCAGTGCACACCGCCCGAAGACTCGATGATGCTCACCGCAGCGCACAAACGCGGGTCGATCTTGTATTCGTACGCGTATTTCGCCATGGTCTTTCCTTGCCCGGCAAGCGGCGCGTCGAGCTGCCCGAAAAACGCGTCGATGGCAGGCCCCCATTTCTCGACGAAATCCTCTTCGGCCAAGGCAAAGTCTGCGCCCGTGCCGAAGACAAGGTCGGTTTCGACGTTCGAGATGGCATTGACAGCGTCATACCAAGATGTCAGCTCGTCACGCGAAGCGCTTCGCGTCGCATCATGCCGCCGGGCAGCCGCCTCGATATCTTCGCGCGCCTGCCTGGCTTTCGGCTGTTTCGCGTCCAGTTTCTCGACGTGCTGCGCAGCATCCTCGTCTGCCATGCGCGACTTCGAATCGGCTTTCTCGAGCGCAAGCGCCGTCTCGTTACCTGCAGCCACGGTCTTGTCGACCTTCTGTTCCTGCTGAGCCACCTTCTTGTCGAGCGCGGCAGCCTGTTCCTTCAAACCGTCCAGGCGCTCTTGCCGCGTGGAAAGCTCTGAACGGGCGGCCGCCTCGCGTTGTGAGATATCGGAAGACCACGAGACGAGGTCTTTGTACCTGACCTTCCCGAACAAAACGGAGTAATAGGAAACGCCCGTGAGCGAAGATTCCTCGGCGCGTATCTGGTCGAGCTCGTGCTGCGCATCATCCAGCGCCGCCTGAGCCGTCTCGATGTCTTCCTTCATGTCAGAACTCTGTTTTTGCAGCTTCGACAAGCGCTTCCGCTGTTTTGCCAGACGGGCGGCCTCATCGGCCAACTCGCCTGCCGGGCCCGAAAGCTCCGATACAAGCGAGCCTGCCTTCGACGAGCATTCCGACGCTTTGCTGATGTGCTTCTTCTCGGCTGCCGTGAGCTTCTCGGACTTTTTCTGCTGTGCCGCTGGCTTTGTGGTTTGGGTCACATCGGGCTTTTTAGGAGTACTCGCGCCCCCACTGGGTGCGCCCTCCGCCACACCAGAAGACGAGCCGTGGTCTTCCGATGCCTGGCCAGTCGCCGGGCTTGCCTGCTCGTTTTGGTCGCCTTCAGGCAAACCGGCGCCGAACGAGGGAACGGACAGACTTATGACAAGCGCGCACGCACAAAACGCCGTGGCTGCGAAACGAGCTTTTCTCATTGGTAACACCTCATCATGTGTCCTAGAAAGAATGTTCTTTCTAGGATTTAGAGTTTACAATATATAATTGAACAGGCAATAAGATTTTGCTGAAATGCGATGGCCCGTTGGGGACCGGGTATCCAATCGGATTTCGAGAAGGCGATATGGAGCAGGGGCGAATGCCTGCAGCGCACCGCCTGCGCGCGCATGGCTGACTATACTCTCTTTTCGACCAGAAACGTGTGAGCTTCCCGTGAACTTGCGCGTATGTTGAAAACATCTCGTCACACGATCGAATGACAGCGAAAACTTGCCCGCGCCACACACGTGAAACCCCAGCTTGGGGTATCCTTGGAAAACGTTTGAACTGAAACGAACATAGAAAGGCATGAAGCCGTGATACAGCAGATCGTGACCGACGAAAACGCACTGCAGGTGAAATCGGAAAAGGCAACTCCCGAAGACGCGCAGGTCATACAAGACCTCTTGGACACCTTCGAAGAGCACGCCGACGAATGCGTTTGCATGGCGGCGAACATGATTGGCGTGAACAAGCGCATCATCGTCATCACCGACATCACGGGCGAGGCCAAAGTCATGGTGAACCCGCTCATCGTGGACAAGAAGCAGGCGTACTTCGCCGAAGAGGGATGCATCTGCCGTCCCGACGGCAAGGAGCGCGGCGCCAAACGTTACAAGCGCATCAAGGTGCGCTACTGGGATGCAGATTTCCAAGAGCATACCGAGTCGTTCCAGGGCTTCATGGCGCAGTGCGTCCAGCACTCCGTCGACCATTGCAACGGCGTGCTCATCTAACACACGCAAGCTGTACGGAATCGCACACGCGACTGCTCCAAAACACGCAGCTGCTCTGCTTCGGCTTTCGCCTGGAACATGAGCCCGAAAGACTAAGATTATGTTAAATGTCCACTGCCGGCTTGCGTGCGCGTAGTAGAATTTCGGGCATATTTGTACACCTACATCAGGTTCGTGGGAGATGATTTTGTTGGAGAAGAAAGACCTCGATTGGGCAAACCTCGGGTTCGCCTATCAACCAACCGACTTCAGCTACGTTTGCAATTACAAAAACGGCGAGTGGGGCGAAGGCGAGCTCACGAGCGACCACACGCTCAGGCTCTCCGAATGCGCCGGCATCTTCCACTACTGCCAGGAGGTCTTCGAGGGTCTGAAGGCCTACACCACCAAAGACGGGGAAATCGTCTGCTTCCGCCCCGACCTCAACGCCGAGCGCATGTACGATTCCGCCGAGCGTCTGTGCATGCCGCCGTTTCCCAAGGACCGCTTCGTCGAGGCCGTGAAGGAAGTCGTCAAGGCCAACGCCGCGTGGGTCCCGCCGTTCGGCTCGGGCGCCACGCTCTATATCCGTCCGTTCATGGTCGCCACCGGCGAGGTCATCGGCGTTGCCCCCGCTGACGAATACCAGTTCCGCATCCTCGTCACGCCCGTCGGGCCCTACTATTCCGGCGGCGTCAAGCCCGTCAAGCTCAAGATTTCCGAATACGACCGCGCCGCGCCGCACGGCACCGGCAACATCAAGGCCGGCCTGAACTACGCCATGTCGCTGTACCCCAGCGTCTCCGCGCACGCCGAAGGCTATGCCGACAACATGTTCCTCGACCCGCAGACCCGCACCTACGTGGAAGAGTCCGGCGGCGCGAACATCCTGTTCGTGAAAGAAGACGGCACGCTCGTCGTCCCGCAGTCGTTCACCGACTCCATCCTGCCCTCCATTACCCGCCGTTCTCTCGTGCACGTTGCCGAGAACATGCTGGGCATGACCGTCGAACAGCGTCCCGTCAAGTTCTCCGAAGTCGAGGCCGGTGAATTCGTCGAGGCCGGCATGTGCGGCACCGCCGCCGTCATCTCGCCCGTCGGCCAGATTGACAACGGCAGCGAGAGCATCGTGCTGAAAAGCGGTATGGAGACCGTCGGCCCGGTCATGAAGAAGCTGCGCGAGACCCTCACGTCCATTCAGGACGGGGAAATCGAAGGTCCCGAAGGTTGGGTCGTCAAGATCTGCTAACGCTCGCATTCGTCTGCACTGCGCGCAAAGCCCGCCAGCACCATGTCGGCGGGCTTTTCGTTTGCCTGCTCGCGTCGCATGTGACACCACGGCCCTGCGCTTACGTCGGGCGCGATGAAAGCGTCGCACGCGACGTTGAGGAAATGCCCTACTTCTTCTGCAAGCTGACGATGAACACCGTCGCTATCATCAGCACCATGCCGACCCAGTCCGCCCAACCAAAGGCCGTGCCCAGCCACAATGTGGCGATAACCGTCGCGCTGACCGGTTCGGCAGTGCCCAGCAAGCTGCCCTTGACGCTGCCGATAACGGACACGCCATGCAAGTACAGGCCATACGCGCCGAACGTGCCGACCACGACGATGAGCACGAGCACCACAACGCCGTCAAGACCGAGCGCCGGCACGCTCATCTGCACTCCGAACTGACCGCCCGTCGCAATCCACGCAAGACCGGCACCTGCGAAGACCACGAGCGCGGCCACGCCGCTCACGAGCATGCCGAGTCCCGTTGGCAGCACGCTGCCCCAAGCCTCGAACAGGCGCTTGGGGTAGACGACGTAAAACGTCGCAGCCGCCGCGCTCAAGATGCCGAACGCAAGGCCGATGCCAGAGACTTTCAGGGAGTCGAAATCGCCTTTCGTGGCGATGAGCACCGTCGCGAAAAACGCCAACGCGATGGCCACGAGCTCGAACGGGCGCGGCAGCCGGCGTGCCGTGACGCAGACGATGAAGAGCACGAACACGACGTTGAGCGCCTGAAGCACCGTCGCCGTGCCCGCGTTGGTGTAATCGATGCAGATGAGGTAGAACAGCTGAGCCGTGTACACGCCGGCACAGCCGAACAGGACAACGGAGCGCACCGCGTCGTTGTCTTTCAGCAGCTCCCGAAGGGCGGTGCGGTGCTTGAAAACCAGCAAGGCCAAAAACAGCACGCCCGCGCCCAAGCTGCGCACCACCGTGACGAAAAACGAGGAAGCTGCGTAATGTGTGAACAGATACTGGGCGCACGTGCCCGAGAAACCCCAGCACACGGCGCCTACCAGCGCGCACGCGATGCCCGTCGCGAACCTGCTCACATCTCCCCCGCTTCTCATCGTCGTATGTGTATTGCCACAGGCGAGTATAGCCGTAGAATGATTGCAAACCGCACGTAACGCGCAACGTATCGGAGAAACGCCCATGGAACGAAAAGCAGACGAGCTTCTGGAATACCTCGTAGACTATCTCGTTGACGAACGCACGAACTACGGCAACGGCATGGAAGCACCGCTCCTGCTTGCCCACGAGGCCGAAACCCGTTGGCAGCTGTTCCGCGCGCTCGTGAACACGCGCGTGCCCCTCAGTGCAGACCCCGCTTTCTACGAAGCCCAAGACACGCTGCTTTCCTCGCTCATCGACAAAGCGGGCATCTCCACGCTCGCCGATGCCCAACGCGGCGCGATCGAAGCGCATATGTTCCTGTGGAGAGGGGACATCACGACGCTTTCCGTCGATGCCATCGTCAACGCCGCCAACTCCCGCTTGCTGGGATGCTGGGCGCCCAACCACCTTTGCATCGACAACGCCATCCACACCTATGCGGGCGTACAGCTGCGCGAAGAGTGCGCACGCCTCATGCAAGCCAAGGGCATTACAGACGAGCCGACCGGCTTGGCGGAAGTCACAGCCGCCTACAACCTGCCCGCCAAGCACGTCATTCACACGGTGGGCCCCATCGTAAGCGGCGCTGTGCAGCCCGGGCAGGCCGACCAGCTCGCGAGCTGTTACACGAGCTGCCTGGACGCCGCCGCAGCATGCGCATGCACGAGCATCGCGTTTTGCTGCATCAGCACCGGCGTGTTCGGCTACCCGCAAGAGCAGGCCGCCCGCATCGCCGTCGAAACCGTGCACGCCTGGCTTTCCGCGCATCCCGACGCGAACATCGACATCGTCTTCGACGTCTTTTCGGGCGAAGACGAGCGTCTCTACCGCGAGCTATTGGGGCTGTAGCGCCATGGCGACGTTCACGCTGGCACTCGCGCAGTGCGCACGCCCCGCAGACGGCGACGTGCTTTCCCAAGTGCGCCACTGGATGGCGCGCGCCGCCGGCATGCACGCTGACATGCTCGTCTTTCCCGAATGCCTCATGACGCCCTTTGAACTGCCGCCCGAACAGTTCGATGCAGCGGCGCAGAGCCTGGACGGGCCGTTCGCGCGCGCCGTCAACGCCCTGGCCCGCGAACACGGGCTGTGGGTTGTCTACACCGTCAACGAGAAAAATCCTGACGGCGGCAAGCCCTTCAACACGGCCGTCATCTGCGACAGCACCGGCGAGCTACGCGGCGCCTACCGCAAGGTGCACCTCTTCGACGTCGGCGGCTACCGGGAGTCGGACAAGATGAGCGCGGGCGACACGTTGTTCGAACCCATCGAAACACCGTTCGGCAGGATCGGGCTGGGCATCTGCTACGACCTGCGCTTCCCCGAACTCGCGCGCAAGCAGGCGCTACAGGGCTGTGACATGCTCGTGTACCCGTCTGCCTGGGTCGCAGGCGAGCGCAAAGTCGAGCAATGGCGGACGCTGCTTGCCGCCCGGGCCATCGAAAACGAGCTCTTCGTGGCCGGACTCTCGCGCACGGGCGGAAAATACGCCGGCTACAGCGCCGTGTTCGGCCCGAGAGGCGAACTGCTCGACAGCGCCGAAGACGACGAGACGCTGCTCCTCGCGCATATCGACACTGGCATCGCACAGGCCACGCGCTTGCAGGTGCCCGTCTTCGAGCACCGCCGCCCAGACATCTACTGAACGCGCGATGTATTCGCCCTTCTCCTGCGGCTCATGAGCGCGATGGAGACGATGACGAGCACGACACCCACGATGCCAGCCACCCCTAAAGGCTCGTGATAGACAAGCACGCCGAACAGCGCCGCGATGACGGTCTCGACCGAGGCGATGACGGGCACCCGGCTCGTCTCGGAAATGCGCTCGACGCCGATGTAATAGAGCACGTAGGCAATCGCCGTCGGGAAAAGCCCCATGCCCGCCCCGACGAGAAGCATCGGCGTGTTCAGCTGTACCGGTACTTCCCAGGGACGCATGAACAGAAAGCAGAACACGGAAGCGAACAGATAGCTATAGGTGCTGATGACGAACGGGTTTGCGGAGCTGCCCGCCGCGCGCACGATGAGCGCCGCCATCGCGTAACAAATGCCCGACGCGACGCCAGCTGTCACGCCGAAAACGGAGAATTCCAGTGCCGTGAAATCGCCACCCGTGACGACGAGCGCGCAACCGACGATGTCGACGACCACGGCGAGCACTTTGACGCCCGAAGCCACCTCCTTGAAGAAAAGCACCGATGCCACAAGCCCCACGATGGGCGCCACGTTGAGCAGCACCGACGCCGTCGCGACACCGGACAGCTCGACGGATGTCGCGTAGAACACGTTGTAGACGCCGTGGCAGACAAGCCCCAGTGCGATGCTGGCGACGAGCGTCTTAGCGTCGACACGCAGCGATTTCACGCCGAATTTCGCAATGGTGATGGGCAGCATGAAGACGAAGGCGAAGGCGACGCGCAAGAAAGCCGTGAGCTCGACGCCGGCGCCGCACGCGCTCATCGTGGCCATGAACGGGCCGATGAGCCCCCATATCACGCCCGCGACGAAAACGAACGCGTAACCCGCGCGCTCCCCGCTCACCCGCACCGCGCCCCCCTCTTTGCTTGCCTGGCCCATGAATCTCTGTCACGCACAGGATACGCGTCGCGCATCCGCAAAACTGCTCATCTCGTCCCTATGTGGTTGAAATGCGAAATTGTGTCGATATTCGAAGCGCTCTGCCCCCGAATTTCGCAGCAGTAGTTCGATTTGGCGGACATTTTGCCGAAAAAATCGAGTTGTGCGCGGTTCGCTTCGACAGAACTTCCAATCTCATCCGCCTTGCTCCCCGATAGCCAGGCCACAATCACGCACGCAGGCAACGGCTCCCTGTCATCTCTTGCGCTCAAGACACGGCAAGGTTTATAGTACGTGCGGTTTATCGAAAGAAAGAAGCGCGCATGTTCAAAATCAAGACGGAATGGCTCGTCGTGGTGGCAGGCATCGTCTGGGCCATCGCCGGTCTCAACATCTTCAAGCTCGGCATCGACGCCTACACGTCGCATGCATGGCAACTGCCCGTGTTCATCGCGTTGCTCGTGGGCACGGTGGCCGTGTTCACGATGTTTCATCTCAAGGTGTTCAACAAGATGGTGGGCAAGCACGTGAGCCGCATTCGCGCTTACCCCGACGCCAAGACCAACGTCTTCAAGTTCTTCGACGTGCGCGGCTACCTCATCATGGCCATCATGATGGGCGGAGGCATCTCACTGCGCATGTCCGGCCTCGTCCCCGCCTGGTTCATCGCGTTTTTCTACACAGGCATCGGCTTTGCGCTCGCCATCGCCGGCGTGAGCTTTCTGGGACGCCACTTCGCGCAGCGCGGGAAACTCCCCTGCCCCTTCGTCTTCAGAAGCTGGGCGATAGACGACGCCGCGAAATAGGCTGCGCGCCGGCGCACGTGTCGCGTACGTACACGCCTTACTCGCCCCCTCTGCTTACGCGCATTTGACGAGGTTTTGTCCGCATGGCTGAACCGAAGCTTCGTCATATGGACAGCCGCATATCTCCCCCGCATGCCACACGAGCTTTTGCCCCAGTCACCGAGGCAAAAGCTCGTCGTGTTTGAGCCGTTTTTAGTTTTCGTCGGGA
>CASDTD010000111.1 GCA_949283445.1 uncultured Coriobacteriia bacterium
CGCCTGCTTTCCGGTGCGCGCGATGCCGGGGCATTTGCCATGGACGGGTTGGAGATGCTCGTCGAGCAGGCGGCGCTTTCCGTGGAGATTTGGGCAGAGGCGATGGGGCTTTCCGTAACGGTTCCGCGAGAAGTGATGAGAGATGCGGCGCTGAACAAGGCGCAAGCGGTACAATAGCGCAACTGTTTGTTGGGATAACCAATTACGAAAGGGTATGCACATGGCCAAACAGGGAGATCAGGTTTCGGTAACGTACGTTGGCACGTTCGACGACGGCACGGTGTTCGACTCCAGCGAGCAGCACGGCGGCGAGCCGCTGACGTTCGTGGTGGGCAGTGGGCAGATTATCCTCGGCTTCGACGCCGCCGTGCTTGATATGGAGATTGGCGACGTGAAAGACGTCACCATCGAGCCTGCGGACGCCTACGGCGAGTACAACCCCGAGCTGCTGCAGACCGAGAGAATCGAAGACGTTCCTGATGGCGCAGAGCTTGCCAAGCACGTCGGGCAGACGCTGTACTTCCAAAACGGTGGCGAGTTCATCCAGGCGCACATTGTCTCGGCCGAAGACGGCAACATCACGGTCGATTTCAACCATCCCATGGCCGGCAAGCGCCTGAACTTCCAGATTACCCTGCTCGAGGTGCAGGAGCATCCTGGTTACGGGCAGTCCATCCCTACGCCCGGAGAGCCGCCGGCACCTGGCCAGTCCGCGTAAAGCGGGGCACCGAAAATGCCCGAACAAGGATCGTTGCTCGAAGGGTTTTCCGAGCAGGCGTCTGCTGCAGGTGCGGCCGATGTGTTCGCAAGCCCGCTGCCAGCGGACGTTGACGCGTGGCCCGAGGCGCCCACATCCGAAATAGAACAGCGCGTGGCAGAGCTGCGTTCCCTTATCGAGCGTGCCCGTGTTCAGTATTACGTCGAGGATGCGCCCGAACTGCCCGACGCCGTCTACGATTCGCTCGAACGCGAGCTCGAGACCATCGAGAACGTGTACCCGCAGCTTGTTACGCCCACCTCTCCCACGCAGACGGTGGGTGGTGGCGTGTCTGCGAGCTTTGCCGCCGTGAGCCATGCCGTGCGCATGTATTCCATCGAAGACGCCATGAATTTGGACGAGCTCGATGAATGGCTCGCGCGCACTCGTCAGGCCGTCGGGCATCCGCTGCAGTACTGCTGCGAGCTCAAGATCGACGGTTCCTCCATTGCACTTACCTACGACCACGGCATTCTCGTGCGTGCCGCCACGCGCGGCGACGGCGCGGTGGGCGAGGACGTCACGGTCAACGTGCGTCAGGTGAAAGACGTGCCCACGCGTCTGGCACAAGAAAGTGGTGCGCAGAATTTCGCCGAAGCCATCGAGGTTCGTGGCGAAGTCTACATGCCGAAGCAGTCGTTTGCGCGGCTTAACGAGGCTATCGCTGCAGAAAACGACGAGATTGCCGCCTATAACGCCGAAATCGAGAGCGGGCAGCGCACAGGCCGCCCCAAAGCGCTGAAAAAGCCGTTCGCCAATTGCCGTAACGCCGCCGCAGGCTCGCTGCGTCAGAAGGACCCGAAGATAACGGCGCATCGTGACCTGGCGACGTTCATCTACGCCATTGCCGACCAGAGCAAGATTCCCGCAGACAAGCAGTCCGAGTTCCTGGACTGGCTCAAGACCTGCGGTTTTTCCGTCAATCCGAACATCCGGGTCGTGGGAAGCGAAGCTGAGGTGCATCAGTTCTGCGCCGATGCGCTCGAACACCGCGACGCTTTGGGGTACGACATCGACGGCGTGGTGGTGAAAGTCGACGACTTCGCCACGCAAGACGCGCTTGGCTTCACGGCCAAGGCGCCGCGCTGGTGCATCGCCTTCAAGTTCCCGCCCGAGGAAAAGACCACGGTGCTGCGCAACGTTGCCGTGCAGGTGGGCCGCACGGGCGTGCTCACGCCCGTTGCGGAGTTCGACCCCACGAGCGTCGACGGCTCGGTCGTCGCGCGTGCCACGCTGCACAACTACGACGAGTTGCAGCGCAAGGACGTGCGCATCG
>CASDTD010000112.1 GCA_949283445.1 uncultured Coriobacteriia bacterium
ATTCCTATTCGCACGAATACGATGAAGACTATGCCAGCGTGAGTGCTTATTACAACGGCCTGGACAAGCTTGCCGACGACGTCGAGGGCTACCTCGGATTCAAACCGACGCTGTTCCGCTTCCCCGGCGGCAGCGTCAACGGTTACAACGGATCCATCCGCGAGGGACTGTTCGAGGAAGCCGCCGACCGCAACTGGCATTACTTCGACTGGAACGTGAGCAGCGGCGACGCAGAAGGCAACGGGGTTCCCGCCAGCACGATCGTCTCTACCATCAAAAAGGAATCTGACGGCAAGAACTCCTGCTGCGTGCTCATGCATGACACAGAAGCGAAGGCCACGACTGTCGAAGCGTTACCCGAAATCATCGAGTATTACAAAGCAGAGGGCTACACCTTCGACGTGCTCACCGCAGACTCCTACGGATACCACTTCTAGAGCCTGTTCTGCAACTGAACCAAAATGGAGCACTCGCTAGCCAGAAGCGCTGCCCTCTTCGCCTCGCGGGCGCTTGCTCCTGCTTTGCAGCCGAACTGAAGCGGGCAGCACATCCGTCTGCCAAAAACAGGGCTCGTGGTGACATTTTCCGGAGCCGCCCCTAGCGATGGATGCCCCGCATCCTTCGCATGCGCCAAAAAAGGGGCTCGTGGTGACATGCTATCTCTAACATTGATGTCACCACGAGCCCTTAGTTTGACAAAACCGTCGAAACGAGCCTCTTCCAAACACGAAACAAGGCGTCGCGTTGTCACCACGCGCCCTGTTTTTGGCTCGCCGCAAAAAGACGACGTCCGTATGAGATTAGTCTATTCTTTGCCCGTCCAGCAATACGTGCAAATCTTGGACGGGTCGATGCCGATGGCCTCGATCATGCCGGCAAGCGACTGATACCCCAGCGAATCGACGCCCATCTGCTCGCAAATGCTCTTGAGCAGGCACTTGCCGCGTTCGGTGGAGCTGTCGGCGTATTCGTCGAGATGCTTCTGCCCCTCATCGCCTTCCAGCTCCTGCACCACACGACGCGCGATGAGATCCATGTCGGACTTGCCGCGCGAGAACGAGAGGTACTTGCAGCTGAACATGATGGGCGGGCAGGCAGAGCGCATGTGCACCTCGGCCGCACCGGCACCGTACAGGAAGTCCACCGTCTCGCGCAACTGCGTGCCGCGCACGATGGAATCGTCCACGAACAGCAGCTTCTTGCCCTTGATGAGCTCGGGGATGTGAATCTGCTTCATCTTGGCCACGTGATTGCGCACTTCCTGGTTAGAGGGCATGAACGAGCGCGCCCACGTGGGCGTGTACTTGATGAACGGGCGCGCGAATTGTTCGCCGCTTTCCGTGGCGTAGCCAATGGCATGCGGCGTCCCTGAATCGGGCACGCCGGCAACGTAGTCGACAGAAGGAAGCGTGCCAGCAGCGCGCTCGTCGCGTGCCATGATGCTCCCGTTGCGGTAACGCATGATCTCCACGTTCGTGCCTTCGTAACAGGAGTTCGGGTACCCGTAATACACCCACATGAACGCGCAGATCTTCATCTGGTCACCCGCAGGCGAAAGCGTCTCGTGGCCTTCGGCCGTCAAGCGCACGACTTCGCCCGGCCCCAGCTCGTATTCGTCCGCATAGCCGAGCTTCTGATAGGCAAACGACTCGAACGAAACGCACCTGCCCTCGTCATCCTTGCCGATGAGCACGGGCAGGCGCCCAAAGGCATCGCGTGCGGCGATGAGCGCGCCATCGTCGGTCATGACGAGCAGCGTGAGCGATCCGTCCACCATCTGCTGCGCGTATTTGATGCCCTCGACCAGCGAGTCCTTCTGGCTGATAAGCGCGCCAATGAGCTCGGTGTCGTTGACCTTACCCGAACTCATGGCCATGAACTGGTGCTCGCCATTCGCGAAACACGCTTCGACAAGAGCGTCTGCGTTGTTGATGGCGCTTACCGTAGCAAGAGCAAAGGTGCCGAAATGCGAGCGAATAAGCAGCGGCTGCGGGTCGGTGTCGCTAATGCAGCCGATGCCGCAGGTGCCATG
>CASDTD010000113.1 GCA_949283445.1 uncultured Coriobacteriia bacterium
TGTGACGGTGCCGTACTTGATGCCCGTGTCGGCCGTCTGCAGCCCGGCGCGCGCCATGACAGCCTTGGTCTGCTCGGGGTGTGCCGACGTCGTGATGTCCCAGTCATTGGGCTCGCGCCCCAACAGGGCGTCGCGCACGCAGCCGCCGACGACATAGGCAGCGTGGCCCGCCGTTTCCAGCAGATCGATGATGTGCAACGCGTTTCGTGGAATCTCGATCGTCTTCATGGACGGCATTGTACCGCGTGTACGACGTGACAAGGCGTACGACGTGCCCCCGCGTGCGATTCTGACCACATCATCGCAAATGCCGGTCAAGAAAACGCGCAGGGGCAAAGCACAAAGACCTCGTCACTGCCCCCGTGTACCATCTCGGCCATTTTGCTGCCTTCGGCGGACGAAACTACGCGCTGGGGCACAAAGTCCAGCTGCCATACTGCCCTGACGCGTGATTCTGACCACGCCCGCGCGCACGCTGGCCGAAAACGAACGCTGGGGCAGGAAACCTTCTGGCTCCCTGCCCCAGCACGTGGTTTCGCCCCTGCAACAACCCTGTACACTGACAGCGCTTACAGCGCCGCGATGATGGCCTCCACAGACGCCTTCGCGTCACCGAGCAACATGTCGGTGTTGTCGTTGTAGAACAGCGGGTTTTCCACACCAGAATAGCCGGCGTTGCCCATCTTGCGCTTGAAGGCGATGACCTTGCCGGCCTCCCACACCTTGAGCACGGGCATGCCCGCGATGGGGCTGTCGGGCTCGGTGAGCGCCGAAGGGTTCACGGTATCGTTAGCGCCGATGACGAGCACGACGTCCACGTCGCCGAAGTCGTCGTTGATTTCGTCCATCTCGTAAACGGCGTCGTAGGGCACCTTGGCTTCCGCCAGCAACACGTTCATGTGCCCCGGCATACGCCCGGCAACCGGGTGGATACCGAACTTGACGTCCACGCCGGCGTCGATGAGCTTGCGTGTGAGGTCTGCCACGGGGAACTGCGCCTGCGCGACGGCCATGCCGTAACCCGGCGTAATCACCACGGACTTGGCAGTCTTGAGCTCTTCAGCCACTTCGGCGGGCGTCGTCTCGGTGTAGTCGCCCATGTCGGCACCTGCACCGCCGCCACCGCCTTTGCCCGCATCGTCGGCGCCGAAGCCGCCCAGGATGACGGACACGAAGTTGCGGTTCATGCCCTTGCACATGATGTAGCTCAGGTACGCACCCGAAGAGCCCACCAGCGCGCCGGTGATGATGAGCAGGTCATTGCCCAGCGTGAAGCCGGCCATGGCCGCCGCCCAACCGGAATAGCTGTTGAGCATGGAGACCACGACGGGCATGTCGCCACCGCCGATGGCCATGACCAGGTGCAGGCCGAGGACAAGCGAGACAACTGTGATGATGACCAGCGGGACAAGCCCCGCCTCGACGTCCTTCGTGTTCACCAGCCACACGATGCAAGCGATGATGACGATGAGCATGACGAGGTTCAAGATATTGCGCCCCGGCAGCGTGAGCGGCTTGCCGGAGATTTTGGCAGCAAGCTTCAAGTAGGCGATAATCGAACCGGTGAAAGTCACGGCGCCGATGAAGACCGCCAGCCCCACCTCGCCCAGGTGAAAGGCGTTTTCCGCCGCGCTGAGCTGGCCGGAACCGGAGAGAAACGACCCCACGCCCACCAGCACGGCCGCCGCGCCCACAAAGGAGTGCAGCATGGCCACGAGCTGGGGCATCTCGGTCATCTGGACGCGCTTGGCCTTCCAGATGCCGATGGCGGCGCCGATAGCCAGTGCGAGGACGATGAGCGCGAGCGCGCGCAGCACTGCGGCAGCCCCGATGCCCGTGAGCACCACAGCGCACGCGTTGATGCCGATCAGCACCAAAATGACTGCGGCCAACGCGAGCACCATGCCGGCGATGCCGAACTTGTTGCCGGTCAGAGCCGTCTTCTGCTTGGAAAGATTCGCGAGCGCCAGGATGAACAGCAGCGCCGCCAGGATGTACGCCAGCGTCTCGAAACGCGTCAGCGCTTCACTGACCAGCATGAAGATATCGTAGGCGCTCATTTGTCCTCAGAGCTCCTCTCGAACATCTTGAGCATGCGGTGCGTGACCGTGAAGCCGCCGAAGATGTTGATGGCCGCCAGCGCTGCAGCGACAAACGCGAGCACCTGTATGACGAGGCCCCCGGTCACGATGAGCATGATCGCACCCACGATGATGATGCCGGAGATGGCGTTCGTCTCGGACATGAGCGGCGTATGCAACGTGTGCGTGACGTTGGTGATGACGTAGAACCCGACGATAATCGCGAGCATGAACACGATGTAGTGACCGGCCACGCTCGCCGGCGACACCATGATGAGCAGCACCGCCACGATGGCGGCAAGACCCTTCCACCAGTGCTTGGCGAAAAACGACTTCTCCTTGGGCTGCTCGGGTTCGGCTGCGCTCTCTTCGGCAGCTTCGACCTTCTCCTCCTTGGGGGCGACCGAGACCTTGACCTCGGGCGGCGGCCACATGCCCTCTCCGTTCAAAGTGACGGTGACGCCGCGCACGACGGCGTCTTCTTCGTCGAGCTGCAAAACGCCGTCTTTGCCCGGCGTTTCCAACTTGAGGAAGTTCACGATGTTCTGACCGTAGAGCTGCGAAGCCTGGCCGGGCAGACGCGCCGGCAGGTTGGTCCAGCCGATGATGGTGACGCCGTTGTCGGTGACGACGACCTCGTCGGGCTTGGACAGCGCGCAGTTGCCACCCAGCGGGCTTGCGCCCATGTCGACGATGACCGAGCCGGGCTTCATGCCGGCGACGGCCTCTTCGGTGACGAGCAGCGGTGCGGGGCGGCCCGGCACCTGCGCCGTCGTGATGATGATGTCGTTTTTCGCGCACTGCTCGGTGTAGACCTCGAGCGTGAGGCGCTGCTGCTCCTCGTCGAGCGCCTTGGCGTAGCCGTCGGAGCTCTCCTGTTTGACGGGAATCTCCACGAAGCGCCCGCCCAGCGACTCGACCTGGTCGGCGACTTCCGGGCGCACGTCGGTGGCAGACACTTCCGCGCCCATGGCGCCGGCCTGCCCGATAGCGGCAAGACCGGCCACGCCCACGCCGATGACGTAGACCTTCGCCGGCGGCACCTTGCCCGCCGCCGTGACCTGGCCGGTAAAGGTGCGGCCAAACGCGCTGGCCGCCTCGATGACGGCGCGGTAGCCGCCCACGTTCATCATGGAGCTGCGCACGTCCAGCGACTGCGCGCGGCTGATGCGCG
>CASDTD010000114.1 GCA_949283445.1 uncultured Coriobacteriia bacterium
CCATGAACATGCCCGTGTACCACAGGGCGCCATCGCGGATGGCACGCTGCGCCGTGGAAAGCCGGGCATCGGAGACGAACAGCCTCACGTCGTAGGTGCCCTCGACGTTGCCATGCTGGCCGCCGAGGCGGATGTAGCTCACGCCGGCGCAGCGCTGGTTCTGGGCAGAGCCGAACAGCACGATCGAATCGTGCAGGGCGACTTGGTACGCGGTGAACACGAGATTGTCCCAGCGGTCGTCCGTCTCCATGCGCTGGTTGGCGGGCACCACCATGCACACGGCATCCGGGTCTTCCCGGCGTATGCAGGCGCAGGCAAGCGCCACGGAAAACGCGGTGCCATGCTGCGCGGGGACGATGATGGTGTCGATATCGCCCGCGGCAAGCCCGCAAAACGTCGTGAGCTCCTCGTCGATGGAGGCGGCGAGCTGCGCCGTCGTGACGACGTGCACCGGATAGGAAGAAAAGGGGCGCGTGCGGGCGACCACGGCGGCAAGCAGGCTGTCGCGTGCGCCGGAATCGACCGGCACCAGACAGGCCGGCGCCTGCTTGCGGGCGAGCGGCCAGAGCTTCTCGCCGAAGTCGTCGGCGAGAAGCACGATGTGAAGATGCGGATACACCTGCGCCACGAAGCCGCGCCCTTTCCCTGTAAACGACTAGACGTGCTTGGGGGCAGCGCCCTCGACGACCGGCGTGTCGTTGACCTTGCGCTGCTGCTCGAGCATGCGGTTGAGCGCGTTCACGTACGCTTTGGCAGACGAGACCGTGATGTCGCTGTCGGAGCCGCGGCCCGTGTAGATTTCCCCGTCGGGGGCGGTGATGCGGATGGTGACCTCGCCCAAAGCGTCGATGCCGCGCGTCACGGACTGCACCGTGTACTCGGTCAGGTCGTTTTCTGCCTGGACGATCTTGTTGATGGCCTTGTACATGGCGTCGATGGGGCCGGTGCCGTACTCGGCAGCCGTGTGCTGGTTGCCGAAGGAATCCGTGAGCGTGACGGTGGCCGTCGGGGTGAGCGGGTCGCCGCAGGAAATCTGGCAGGCATCCAGCTTGTAGATGGCGTTCTCGTTGCGGTCGTGCTCGCCCATCAGCGAGTGCAGGTCCTCGTCGTAGACTTCCTTCTTGCGGTCTGCCAGCTCGAGGAATGCCGTGTGGATGGCCTCGAACTTCTCGGCCGGGATGTCCGTGTAGCCCAGGTCTTCCAGACGCTTGCGCAGGGCGGCATGGCCGCTGCGGGCGGTGAGGATGATGGAAGAGCCAGCTGCTCCGACGTCTTCGGGAGCGATGATCTCGTACGTCTCGCGGTTCTTGATGACGCCGTCCTGGTGGATGCCGGAGGAATGCGCGAACGCGTTGGCGCCGACGATGGCCTTGTTCACCTGCACGTTGATGCCCGTGATGGAAGAGACCAGGCGGCTGGCGTGCGTGAATTCCTTGGCGTTGATGTCCGTGTGGGCGTCGAGCGAGTCGCCGTGCATCTTGATGGCCATGACGACTTCTTCCATGGCGGTGTTGCCCGCGCGCTCGCCCAGGCCGTTGATGGTGCACTCGATCTGGGTCGCGCCGTTCATGACACCTGCCAGAGCGAGCGCCGTGGCCATGCCCAGGTCATTGTGGCAGTGGACGGAGACGGTGACGTCCTCGATGCCGTCGACGTGCTCCATGAGGTACTTGATGCGCTCGCCGAACTCCCACGGCACGTTGAAGCCGGTGGTGTCGGGGATGTTGACGACCGTGGCACCGGCCTTGATGACCGCCTGGATCATCTTCGCGAGGTCCTCGTAGGAGGAACGGCCAGCATCTTCGGCGTAGAACTCGACGTCGTTCACGTAGCTCTTGGCATGTTTGACGGCGGCAACGCCCTTGTCGATGGCCTGGTCCAGCGTCATGCCCTTGAACTTGTACTTGAGGTGCTGCGGGGACACGCCGATGCCCGTGTGGATGCGCGG
>CASDTD010000115.1 GCA_949283445.1 uncultured Coriobacteriia bacterium
CGGGTAGTTTGCGTCCCTATCATACCCTGTGGCAGAAGTGCTTGGGAAAACGTCACGGTAACCGCATGTCCGCGCGGCGCGTCACGTCCGCCTTAGAACACGCTCTGGTCGAGCAGCTGCTCTTTGACGTGGGCATATTCGACATCCAGAAGGTCGACATACCCTTGCGACACATCATCCTCGTAAGCGGGCGCATGCCACGTGCCGCGCGCGTCTGCATACCCGTACACGTTCACGAGCGGCACCTGCCCTGACAGGGCAAGCTGCGCCTTCTGGTAACCGGAAAGCGGCGCCCCAATTGCGTCCATGAGCTTGGCGCCCAGATAACACGCCGACGTGTTTGCATGGCCGGACTCCTGCGCACGGCCGGCAACATCGTAATTCGCCCAGATGACGTAATTCGTCTGGAAAATCCGGCTCGCGTGCTCGATGCCCTCGCCTTCGTCAGGATACAGCGCGTCGTTGTACGCAGAGGTGAATCCAGGCTGGTGGTCGCCGAAGAAGACCACGACCACGGGACGGTCAAGCCCGCGCAGCGCGTCGATGAACTCCTCAAGTGCCTTGTCAGATTCCTCTATGCAGGCAAGGTACTCGTTGAGCTCGGCGTTCGTCTGGCTGTCGTCAAAGCTTTCCGGCTGATAGTGCACCTGCTTGTCGGGCGGGATGAGCCCCGTGTCGTAACCGCTGTGGTTCTGCATCGTCACATCGAAAATGAATTGGGGGCTGTCATCGCCTTCCAGCAGCTCGAGAATCTTGTCATAGGTGGCGGCGTCGGTGACATGCCCGCGCAGCGTGTCGGCCCCCTCGAAGTTGTTGATGTCATAGAACTCATCGAAGCCCAGCTCCGCGTAGACTTCCGAGCGGTGCCAGTTCGAAGCGAGGTTGGGGTGGATAGCCGCCGTGGAGTAGCCTAGCTGCTCGAACTGGCCCACCAAGCTGTCGCACTGCGCGAACGAATACAGCTCGAAGGGGTAGATTTCCGGCCCCATAAGCGCGAGCGAATTGCCCGTCAGAAACTCGAATTCGGTGTTGCAGGTCCCGCCGCCGGCAACGGACACGGTCAGGTTGCCGCGCGCCAGCGCATCATCGAGCCCGCTGTTGTAGAAGGTGGCACCCGCATAGCCGGCGTCGAGGTCGCCGTACACCGTCGAAAGGTCGGTAAAACTCTCGTTCATGATGGCGACGACGGCGGGCTGCTCGTTCGCGAACTGTTTGCTGCGAGCACCCGCATGCGTGTCACGCTGCACCTGCTCATCATATTCGCCGGCATAGGCAGCCTGCAACGCTGCAGCCTCTTTATCCGAATACCCTTCGGGCGGCTCGACGGACATGTTCTGCGCAGCGGAAACGAAGCTGGGCACAAACCCGTACGAACGGTAGCTTTCCTTGCTGAACCAATCACCCGTGTTGATGCCCCAAGCGTCTTTGTAATCGGGCACGGTGACCAAAGCCGCAAGCCCCGAAAAGCACGCGATGGCCACGAGCAGGTTGACCACGACGCGCAGCCAGCCCCTGCGCCCCTGCTCAGGCCGCGCGAAGGGTGTGGCGAACAGCGCGATGTGGCAGGCTGTCCATGCGCACATAATGCCAGCCAGTGCGCGGCCGTCGATGATATAGGCGTAATTCATGCTCACAGCTGCCGCCGTCTGCGCTCCGAGCACATCGGCAGGCAGGATGACCGAGCCTTTGAACTGCAAGACAAAGTATTCCGCAAGGCCCAACAGCAGGCACACGAGCACACCCAGCCACACGGCGGGCGCATGCTGCTGCCCCAAGAAGTACAGACCCACGATGAACAGCCCCGCCAGGGCGAGATTGAGACAGAAATACCCCAGCGCCATCTGGAAGAAAAGCTCGTTCCACGGCAGCTCGACGGCGCACACGCACAGCACGCAAACGAGCGCCAGTGCACCGATGCGGCAGATGGCGCGCATCCACCGTGCGGCGCACCCGATGCGCAGCCCCAACGCAAAACGCGCAGCCGCCAGGCACCCGCACGTAAGCGCCACAAGCACCGAAAGGGCCAACGCCGAAGGCGACGCCGTGCAGGCGCCGGCAAGCCGGGCAATGATAAGCACGACGATGAAGACGAGACTCGGAACGAAACGGATAAAGAGCCGCCTGTCAAAGCGGCCCGCGATACGACTGGCACAGCGCATAGTGGATACAACGGCCCCGCAAGGCCGCCTTTTCCTCCTCGAAACCCCTGGCGTTTCCTCGTGAACGCCCCCATGGATGCGACGTGGGCGCGTTCGGATAACGGCGTCACATTCTAGCGCAGCGCCGGCTCGCACACACGGTGCATACGCGAAACGCCCGCCTGCTCGATGCAGACGGGCGCCTCTGACAGAAAACTTGCCGGCTAGCCATGAAGGGAGGAACAGGGCGAACGCGAGCACCGTCCGTGCACGCCCTGCAATCATGCAAGCTACGCCTGTGCTTTCTCCCCCTGATGTTTGCGCTCGGGCTCGATGCCCTCGGGGTCGACGTCCTCGATGCCGGCGGCCTCGCGCTCTGCACGAGCGGCATCCAGCGCCGCGAGCTCTTCTTTCGTGCGGCCCGTCCACGTGGGCTCGATGCCCTTGGCCGCGTC
>CASDTD010000116.1 GCA_949283445.1 uncultured Coriobacteriia bacterium
CAAAAAGACTGATTATTTGATTATTTGAGCACTTTGCCGAGATCGAGGCCATCCTGCAGACGTTTGACGCCATTCGATCAGATCGGCTTCAGTCCGTAGAATGTCCGCAGCCCATTTAGCAGCTCGATCTGTTTGACGGCACGGCCCTTCGTCCGGTTTTGATACCGTTTGCCGGACCGGCGGTATATGAGGCGCGCTATCGCCTCGAGTGCTTCGATGTTTTTCAGCTGCTCGGAATTAAGTGCCACGACTTGGATGTCCATCGCGGCAAGTCCCGCGTTCCTTTTTTCGTCATGAATGCGTGCCCCATACTGATCGTGATAACTTCCGTTGTATTCCAGCGCGATTCGCGCGGAGGGAATAAACGTGTCGCATACGGCATAAGGCATGCTAGAGGCGGCTTGGGCGTTTCGCGAAAAGTCGACGCGACAGTTTAGGCGCATGTCACGCACATTAAAGCCGCCGTACGCATGCGGAGCGTGGAACATCGCTGCAGCTATTGACTCCATAGGTGATCGTGCGTTCTCCAATGCAACTCCTAGGGCTTTTCTGCAAGGTCGCGTTCCGCTGATGCCGGTTGTTTTCGTATACTGCTTCAGCTCTTTGAGCGAGAGCACTGGTTCTGCCTCGCTGTACGACGGGTCTTCTGAACGCTCGGCCGTATCGGAGCCGGGGGTCATGGAAAACGAGCCACAGAGCTCTTGAATGAGGGCAATCTCGTGAGCCATGCTGAGCGAGCATGCTGCCTGCACGGCAATGAGTGCAGGAGAGACCGAGTACACGTTTCCCGAAATCAGCCGAAGGGTTCCTTGTGGTGTGCGCGCTATGATAACGTGGCAGTTAACGAAGCTTGTTTTGCGTATGTTTTGCCCGCGCGAAGTCAGCAGATCGATGGGAGAGTCGGCGAGCGCTGACGCTTGATCTGCGTCCAGACAGCCGAGGCGGACGAGCTCGGCTTCGTCGATGTTCCGAGCGTTGGGAACGCAGCGATCGAGGGCTCGGCGCTCTTCGACGGGGGAGATCTCGCGCCAAGGGAGCATGCCATAACGTACCCGCGCGCTGCGCAGGGCGCGAAGGGCGGTTGCGTGGGATACCACTATAGTGGGGGCGGGTGCGTTACTGTCCATAGACAGAAGGTAAACCGGGAGCGCTTGGCTTTCAACATCAAAAGGCCGCCGCGGTCAATTGTTTCGGCGATGCGGGAGGACGTGTGCGCAAGCTGTGAAGACAAGTCGCCGTTCCAGCGATTGCAGGGGAGGGGCCGGTGCTCCGCCATCGTTTGCGCGGCGCCGCGGCTACAGCGCTTCTTCGGGGGCGGTGCCGTGGGAGTGGCGCGTGAGGCGCGCGATGCGGGCAATGAGCGGGACGTGCGCGTTGATGAGGTTCACCAAGCGGCCAACAAGCAATGCCGACACCACCGTCCCCACGCCCAGTCCTTGAATGCCATGGAAGAACGTAAAAGACAGCACCAGCGCAATGCAGACGAGCGACGTGTCGAAGGCGACCTTGCACGTGCCGAACGGCTTGCGGGTCACAGCGGTTATGGCGCGCACCGCGCCTTCGCCCGGAACGACGATGACGTTCGGCGCCACCTCGATCGCGATGCCGAACGCCAATACCGCGCAGCCGGCGAGCAGCGCAGCGGCCTGTACGACGATCCCCGTTGGCTCGAACGCGGCCAGCAGCCCCATGCTCACGTCGATCAACGCGCTGAACACGAGGTTCACGACGATCTGGAGCAGCTGTATCGGTTGGAAATCGCGCCGCAGCAGCGCGATCTGGCCTGCTATGAAGACGAGGTTCATGGCAAAGGTGAACTCGCCCAGGGTGGGGGCAAAGGCAAGGTCGAGCACGTACGCGACGCTCGTAATGGGCGAGGTGCCCAGCGCTGCCTTGGTGATAAGCGCGATGCCGAACGAATTGACGGCAACGCCGAGTGCGAACCACGCGTAACGTCGCGCAAGCTTTTCT
>CASDTD010000117.1 GCA_949283445.1 uncultured Coriobacteriia bacterium
CGGCTATGACGGCATCATCTTCGAGGGCAAGGCTGACAAGCCCGTCTACCTCAACATCGACGACGACAAGGTGGAAATCTGCGACGCCGCCGAAATCTGGGGCAAGGGCGTCCACGAGACCACTGACATCCTGGAAGCCAAACACGGCAAGGTGCGCGTCTCCTGCATCGGCACGCCGGGCGAGCGCCAAATGCTCTACGCCGCCGTCATGAACGACAAGAACCGCGCTGCTGGCCGTGGCGGCATGGGTGCCGTCATGGGCTCCAAGAACCTCAAGGCCGTCGTCGTACGCGGCACGGGCGGCGTGAAGGTCGCGCGCCCCAAGGAGTTCATGGAAGAGGTCACGAAGGCCCGCGCCATCCTGGCCGCGCACCCCGTCACGGGCAACGGCCTGGGCGCGCTGGGCACGCAGATCCTCGTGAACATCGTCAACGAGGTCGGCGGCCTGCCGCTGCGCAACGCACGTGACGGCTCCTACTGGGAGGACGCCGACGACACGAGCGGCGAGCGCCTGGTGGAAACGCACCTCATCAAGAACCAGGGCTGCTTCGGCTGCTCGATCGCCTGCGGGCGCATCACGAAAGTCGAGGGCCGCGGGGAATTCGACGGCTTCGGCGAAGGCCCCGAGTACGAGGCCGGCTGGTCTTACGGCGCCGCCTGCGGCGTCAACGACATCGCCGCCATCTGCAAGTGCAACTTCATCTGCAACGAGCAGGGCATGGACCCGATCACGCTGGGCTCCACCGTCGCCTGCGCCATGGAGCTGTTCGAGGCCGGCTACATCCCCGAAGAGGACATCGGCTTCCCGTTGCGCTTTGGCGACGCCGAGGCGATGCTCAAGCTCACCCAGATGTGCGCCGACGGCGAGGGCTTCGGCAAGATCATCGGCATGGGCTCCTACCGCATGGCCGAAAAGTACGGTCACCCCGAGCTGTCCATGAGCGTGAAGAAGCAGGAGATGCCCGCTTACGACGGCCGTGCCATCCAGGGCATCGGCCTGGAGTACGCCACCTCCAACCGCGGCGGCTGCCACGTGCGCGGCTACATGATCTCACCCGAGGTGCTGGGCCTGCCCGTCAAGATGGACCCGCAGGTCACCGAAGGCAAGGCCTCCATGCTCAAAACCTTCCAGGACCTCACGGCGCTGTGCGATTCAACGGGTATGTGCCTGTTCACGACCTTCGCGCTGGGGCTGCCTGAAATCGCCGGGCAGTACCGCGAAGCCGTCGGCAGCGACGAGTCCGACGAGGACATCCTGCTCAAGGGCGAGCGCATCTGGAACCTCGAGAAGCGCTTCAACCTGGAAGCCGGCGTGGAGAAAGACACCCTGCCGCCGCGTCTGCTGCGCGAGGCGTTGCCGAGCGGCCCGGCCAAGGGCAAGGTTAACGAGCTGCACACCATGCTCGCGGAATACTACGAGGAGCGTGGCTGGACAGCCGACGGCATCCCGACGGATGCCAAACTCGAGCAGCTGAGCCTCAAGGATTAGCCGCTCGTCAAACGCTCGACGCGTATGCCGGCCGCGCCCTCCCCTGCGGTCGGCATATGGCGTTTTCGAACACGCGTATCGAAAAGGGGCACCATGCTCGTCAAGTTCTTCGCGACATACCGCCAGATCACCGGGTGCAGGTCATGCGAGATGCCTGCACCCGAAACCGTGCTGGGGCTCATGCACGAGCTCGCGACGAGGTGGCCCGAATTCAGACCGCTTGTACTAAACGACGACGGCACCGACAAGGGAGACGACGTCATCGTCCTCGTGAACGGACGGCACATCGAGCATCTCGACGGCGTGAACACACCGCTTTCCGATGCAGACCGAGTCGCGGTCACTCCCCTCGTTGCCGGTGGATGAGATGAGCATCATATGGCCAAAGAAGAACAGAAGGAGAAGATTCGGGAGATACTCGAAGCGTATCCGCCCGATCAGCGCTACGCGCTGGCGGCCATGCAGGACATGCAGCACGAGTTCAACTACATTCCCGAAGCCGGCTTGAAGGCGTTGGCCCTGCGCCTGGGCTGCCCGGTGGCGCAGCTCTATTCCATGGCGACGTTCTACAAGGCCCTGTCGCTCACGCCGAAAGGCGAGCACATCATCAAAGTGTGCAACGGCACGGCTTGCCACCTGCGCGGCTCCATGAACCTCGCCACGCAGCTCAAATCCGAGCTCGGCATCGACCCGGGCGAAACGACCGAAGACGGGCTGTTCTCCGTCGAGCTCGTGAACTGCCTGGGCTCCTGCGCGCTCGCGCCCGTCATGGTGGTCGACGGCACCTACCACAACAAACTCAAAGTCGAGCAGGTGCACGGCATCGTAGAGAAATACCGCAACGGCGAGGAGGTGAACGGCGATGAGCGCTGACGTCAACGAGATCCTGGTCTGCTGCGGCACGAGCTGCATCGCGAACGGCGCTTTGGACGTGGCATCCGCCATCGAGCGCGAGCTGGCCGTACGCGCCGGCATCGGCAACGTGCAGGTCAAGACCGTGCGCACGGGCTGTTCGGGCCAGTGCGTGAAAGGCCCGGTCGTGCGCCTCATGCCGCGTGACCTCGTGTACTACAACGTGAAGGCGAAAGACGCCGCCGCCATCGTGGACTCCATCGACGGCGAGCCCGTCAAACGGCTGCTCTACCACGAGGGCAAGGAGTTCTTCGAGCATCTGGCCGACAACCCCTTCTATGCCAAGCAGCACAAGATCGTGCTGAAAGACGTCGGCGTCATCGACCCGCTCTCGCTTGACGCCTACATCGAACGCGGCGGTTACGAAGGGCTGAAACGCGCTCTGACGATGACTCCCGACGAAATCATCACCGAAGTAGAGAAAAGCGGCCTGCGCGGCAAGGGCGGCGCGGGCTTTCCCACCGGGCGCAAATGGCGCACGGCGGCCGGTTACGACAAGTTCCCGAAGTACATCGTCTGCAACGGCGACGAGGGCGACCCGGGCGCGTTCATGGACGGCTCCACCATGGAGGGCTGCCCGCATGCCGTCATCGAAGGCATGATCATCGGCGCGCTGGCCATCGGCGCCGAAGAGGGCATCCTCTACATCCGCGATGAATACGCCTTGGCCCGCGAGCATATCCAGCACGCCATCGACGACGCCTATGCGGCCGGCATCCTGGGCAACTCCATCATGGGCACCGAGCACAAGCTCGACCTGTCCATCGTGCGCGGCGGCGGCGCGTTCGTCTGCGGCGAATCCACCGCGCTCATGGCCTCCATCGAAGGCCGCGTGGGCGAGCCGCGCGCCAAGTACATCCGCAGCGTGCAGCGCGGCCTGTTCGACATGCCCACTGTGCTCAACAACGTGGAGACGCTCGCGTCCATCCCCTACATCCTGCGCGAAGGCGGCGACACCTACGCGCAGCTGGGCACCGACAGCTCCAAGGGCACCAAGGTGTTCGCCATGGTCGGCAAGGTCAAGAACACCGGCCTGGTGGAAGTGCCCATGGGCACGACGCTGCGCACACTGATCTACGACATCGGCGGCGGCATCATGAACGACCGCCCCTTCAAGGCCATCCAGACCGGCGGGCCTTCCGGCGGCTGCATCCCCGAAGAGCTGCTCGACCTGCCCGTCGATTTCGACACGCTCAAGCAGTACGGCGCGATGATGGGCTCGGGTGGCATGATCGTCATGGACGACTGCAGCTGCATGGTCGAAGTCGCGCGCTACTACGTCGACTTCCTCTGCGAGGAATCCTGCGGCAAATGCACGCCGTGCCGCGAGGGCCTGCGCCAGATGCGCACCATTCTCACCGACATCTGCGAGGGACGCGGCCAGGAAGGCGACATCGAGCTTCTGGAACGCATCGGCCACACCATGGAAGACGCGTCGCTGTGCGCGCTGGGGCGCACCGCCCCCAACCCCGTCCTCACCACGATCAAGTTCTTCCGCGATGAGTACGAGGCGCACATCAACGAGAAACGCTGCCCGGCGGGCGTGTGCGCCAAGCTCACGCAGTTCGCCATCGACGCCGAAAAGTGCACGGGCTGCGGCGCCTGCTCGCGTTCCTGCCCGGCAGGTGCGATTTCCGGCGAGCTCAAGACACCGCATGTCATCGACCCGCATCTGTGCATCGCCTGCGGGAGCTGCCGTGAGGCCTGCCGCTTCGACGCTGTGCTGACCGAGAGGAGGCCGTCATGAGCGAGACGCTGACCATTACCATCGACGGCAAGGAATGCACGTGCGAGAAGGGCGAGTACCTCTACGACGTCGCGACGCGCAACGGCATCTTCATCCCCAAGCTCTGCCGCTCCGACGCGTTCGAAGACCATCGCGCCTGCTGCCGCATCTGCATCGTGGAGGTGGAGACGCGCGGCCGCACGAAAATCGTCACGTCCTGCGTCTACCCGGTGGAAACTGAATGCACCGTGCGCACGAACTCCGACAAGATCAAGGAGGAGCGCGCCGTGATCATGGCGCTGTTGGAGCACCGCGCCCCCGATTCCGACACCATACGCATGATGTCGGGTGCGCTGGGCGGTCGCGAGGGCTTCTCGCG
>CASDTD010000118.1 GCA_949283445.1 uncultured Coriobacteriia bacterium
CCCCCTCGCACCGGGCGACCGACGACGTCCGCGCCTTGAGCAGCCTATGGAATATCCTGCTCGCGGCGCTGCAACAGCTACCGCCGGGGCTCGCCGGCCTCATCGCGCGTCTTTCCCCCGAAACGGATTGGACCTTGCGCCTGTTTTTCAAACAGGCCGCCGAGCTCGTGGGCAACGACGGTTTTTCGCTGCGTGCCACGCGCGACGCCGTCCTGCGAAACCACGGGAACACCCCGAAGCCCGACGCCGAGGAGGTCCCGCTTTCCTTCGCGGCAGACGAGACCATCGAGCGCGCCTTTTCCCGCGAGGGCATCGCCGGGGCGATGTACGAAGACTACGAGCCGCGCATCGAGCAGCTGCAGATGGCGCGCGAGGTGCAAGACGCGCTGCGCACCGGCACCTACCGCGCGCTCGAAGCCGGCACCGGCGTGGGCAAATCCATGGCCTACCTCGTGCCGCTCGCGCTGGCCGCGCGCGAGAACGGCATCACGGTGGGCGTCGCCACCAAGACTAACGCCCTCATGGACCAGCTCGTCTACCACGAACTCCCCCGTCTGTCCGCCGCATTGGGAGAACTGGATTACGTCGCGCTCAAGGGCTACGAACATTACCCCTGTCTGCGCAAGATCGAGCGCATGACGCGCACTGCAGACGACGAGGATGTGAGCGTCGTGCAGATGCTCGCCATGCTCGTCAGCTTCATCGCGCAGACCAGCTGGGGAGACCTCGACGCCTTGAACCTGCACTGGTACCGTCTGCCGCGCGCACGGGTGCAGGCCAGCGCCAACGACTGCCTCAAGCGCCGCTGTCCCTTCTTCCCGAACCGCTGCTATTTGCACGGCACGCGGCGGCATGCCGCATGTGCCGACATCGTCGTCACCAATCACGCGCTGCTGTTTCGCGACACGCAGATGGAGAACAGCATCCTGCCGCCCGTGCGCCACTGGGTCGTCGACGAGGCGCACGCCGTGGAAGACGAAGCGCGCAAGCAGCTCTCGCACGGCATATCCGCCCGCGAGCTGGAGACGCTGCTCGTGCGCCTGTCCTCGACGCGTTCGGGGCTGACCGAATCCATCCGCAAAAAAGCAGCCAATCTGGAAGGCGGCACTCTGCTGTTCGGCATGACCACCGACATCGACACCCGCGTCATGCAGATAACCGCCGTCGAGACCTCGTTTTTCTCCTACGTCAAAGAGCTCGCCGCCTACGAGCCCAAGAGAAACGACGAGTACGACCAGGTCACTCTGTGGATTGGCCCCGAGGTGCGCACAGGCGGCACCTGGGCTGCCATCGAGAGCACCGGACGCTCGCTCATCGACAAGCTCGACGGGCTCATCGGTCAGATGAGCAAGGTGCTCACCGCGCTCGAGGAATTCGAGGGCGCGTTTTCCGCCGAGCAGCCGGAGCTCGCCAACATGACGGTCTCCCTCAAGGAAGCGCAAGTGGCGCTCGACCTCATACTCAACGAGACGAAAGAAGGCTACGTCTATTCCGCGCAGCTCGACCGCAACCCGGACAAAGTCGCCGAAGAGCTGCTGGCAGAAGAGCTCGACATCGGCAAAACGCTGGCCGAGGACTTCTACCCGAACGTGAGGACGCTCGTCTACACGTCCGCCACGCTGGCCACGGGCGACAAGAAGCAGCCGTTCGGCCATTTCTGTCGCACCACGGGGCTTTCCCGCCTGGACGAGGGGCGTGTGAGCGCACGCCAGATGGCCTCGAGCTACGACTTCGACCACCATATGAGCGTGCTGCTGCCCGACGACATCCCCGAGCCGTCGCAGCGCGGCTACCGCGAGGCGTTGGCAGACCTGCTGTACCAGGTGCACGTGGGAATGGGCGGGTCGGTGCTCACGCTGTTCACGAACCGCCGCGAGATGGAAGCGCTGTACCGTCAGCTCAAGCCCCAGCTCAAGGCCCACCACATCGACCTCATCGCGCAGACGAAAGGCGCGTCGGCCCGTGCGCTGCGCGACTGGTTCCTCAAGGAGCGCACGCTTTCGCTGTTCGCGCTGAAATCGTTTTGGGAGGGGTTCGACGCGCCGGGCGACACGCTGCGCTGCGTAGTCATTCCCAAGCTGCCGTTCTCACGCCCCACCGACCCGCTTTCCTGCGAGCGCGAGATGCACGATGGGCGTGCGGCATGGGGGCGTTACGCACTGCCGGAAGCCGTCGTCGACCTCAAGCAAGCGGCTGGACGCCTCATCCGCAAGCACGACGACGAAGGGTGGCTCATCTTGGCCGACGCGCGCCTGCAGACGAAGAACTACGGCTCGACGTTTCTGCGTGCCATGCCCACCTGCGATATCCGCACGCTGAGCACGGCGGAAATAGGCCGCGTGCTGCGCGAAAAGCACCCGGGGCTGCGCGATTAAAGCAAAGGCCGCCTTCGCGATCAACCACCCTTGAAACTGTCTCCGCCACGACCCGGCTCGACCTCGTTGTAGGAACCGCCACGCTCATTTCCCGAACATCGCCCTTTGCAAACGAAGAGGGCACCTTGCAGGCGCCCTCTCGACGTTTCGGTTATGCTGTCTCCCTTTGCGATGTTTTAACCCTCGCTGTGGCCGTCGTGCGTCAGGAAATCTTCGGGCTCCACGTTTTCGATGAACTTGTCGAACTCCTCGATTTCAATCCGCTTGTCAGAACCGGTGACGAACGAACGCGGCGTGCCGGCCGCCTCCATGACCTCTTCGGTAATGAACAGCGGCACATTGGCGCGAATGGCGAGCGCGATGCCATCGCTGGGACGGGCGTCCACGCGTGTGAACATGCCGTTGGCAAGACGCAGGTACACCGTGCTGAAAAACGTCGCGCCCTCGACACGGTCGATGACGACGCGGCTCACCGCCCCACCTGTCGCCTTCACCAAGTCGACAGCGAGCTTGTGCGTCAGAGGACGCTCGTCGGGCTCGCCTTCCAGCGCGGCGGCGATAGCACTGGACTCTATCGGGCCGATGAGGATGGGGAGGACCAGATTCTTGTCCACCCCCTCTTTGGGTTCAGCCTGCCTGAGCGTTATCACAGACGGCATGGGAATCATGCCGATGACCAGAGATTCGATGTTAGCCAAAATCATAAGCGCACCTCCTTCGCGGAGACGTGCGGCCGCAAACCTTCGGCCGCCGAAGAGGCAATGCTCTACGTAACGATTATATATTCCTTTTATCTTACTGCTGCATTTTTCGGTGTAAACACGAAGCGAACCACGTTGCCGAACCGTGACCAGCTCTGCCGCGGGACTTTGCGAGCGGAAAGGACGGCAGCAGAGAGCGGCAGCTGCTGCTGGTCGGACGCGGGCGCGTGCGCCAGAAAACACGGAGTTGGAGAGCAAATCGAGGCTCGAGATGCTCTCCAACTCTGGTTTTCCTGGCAAACGCAACGGAAACGAACGCGAGACCAAGAGGCGGCGGATTAGAGCATCTGCACCGCGCGCGTGATGAGCCGCTCGAGCTTGCCGGCGGCAACGGCGGCGGCTTTCTCGACATCGTCCATGTCGAGTGGCTCGTCGATGACGCCGGCGGCCGGGTTGGAAATAAGCGACACGCCAGCCACCCGCATACCGCACGAGCGCGCGGCGATGACTTCGAGTACCGTCGACATGCCAATGGCGTCTATGCCCCAGCTGCGGTACGCGCGAATCTCCGCTGGCGTCTCGAACGAAGGGCCAGGCTCTGCCGCGTATACGCCTTCCTGCAACTCGATACCGGTTTCGGCCGCCGCGCGCCGCATGACGTCACGCAATTCAAGATCGTACGCATGCGTCATGTCGAAGAAACGGGCGCGCAACTCCGGCTGGTCGGGGCCGATGCACGGGTCGGTGCCCAGCAAGTTAACCTGGTCGCAAATGAGCATGAGGTCGCCCACGCCGAAGTTCGCGTCGATGCCGCCAGCGGCGTTCGTGACCACGAGCACCTGCACGCCAAGCTCTTTCATGACGTAGACAGGAAAGCCGATTTGGTCAGCGGTGTAGCCCTCGTACAGGTGAAGACGCCCCTGCATGCAGATGACCTGCCTGCCAGCGAGCGTGCCCAGCACGAAACGCCCCTTATGGCCGGGCGCGGTGGACTTTGCCATATGGGGAACATCCGCATAGTCGGCAAACGTCACGTCCTCGATGGCGTCGGCGAGCCCGCCCAGCCCGGAGCCGAGCACGAGCGCGACCTCCGGCGCAAAGCCCGGCCGCATCGCGCGGATAGCCTGCGCAGCTTCTTCCACATGCTCTTTCGTCGTCACGAGCTCCGTCATAGTGGACTCCTTCTGATAAATGCAAAGTGTATAGTCGGTGTCGATAATAGCGCATATTGGGAACCACATGCGCGCTCGGGCAGCCCGAGTATACGCAGGAGACGGAATACGCAGTCACCTGGCCGCGCTGCGCCGCATACGCCATTACCCCACCCCTCCAATGCGACAGTGTCAGCGCTGCGTCCTACCAAAAATGAGCGAGTTGGAGAGCGCGAAACGGCCCCGTCTGCTCTCCAACTCTATGATTATTGGCGCATTTGCCAGAAAACGCAGGATTGGAGAGCAGATTGACGTCCCGCCTGCTCTCCAACTCCGTTTTTTCTGGCAGCCCCTGCTCGGAGAGCATGTGAACACGAAAGGGCCCTTGAAAGCGACTTGAGGGGTGACGTTCGGAAATCTCGATTCCGCACAACAAAAACGGGCCGGCGCAAAGCC
>CASDTD010000119.1 GCA_949283445.1 uncultured Coriobacteriia bacterium
GCGTGATCGGTCTGCCGTGCGCTACGCGCGGAATCCACGAGCTGTTCGTGCAGGAAGCGCACGGTGTCGATGGAGGAGGGCTGCGTGTACGTGCGGTACGACGTGTAATAGTAGGACGCGCCGCCGGAGATGCCCGAAAAGCCCTGCGTGAGATAACTCGGAGAGCCGTTGTAGGACACTTCGACGCTCTCCACCTCGTCGGCCGCCGGGATATGCCCCGCATAGCCGAAACCGCCACCCGCCACCACAGCCACGACGACGACCATGGCCGCGAGCTCGCCGCCCACGCACGAAAGCGTCACGCGGCGCGAGGCGCGGCCGCGCAGCGGCCCGAACAGAAGCGCGAGCGAGACGAGCGCGAAGAGCACTGCGCCTACCACCAGCGCCACCGCGATGTCGACCGAGCCCAGCAGCGCGACAGCGGCCGCGAATGCCGCGAGTCCGAAGACGGCCACGGACACCAGGGAGAGCGCCGGCGCTTTTCCCGCCATCTCGGCCTGCTCGCCGCGGCGATGGAAAAACGCCAACAGTCCCAACGCGGAAAGCACGATGTAGACCACGAGCCACGCGGCGACGATGCCGAAGTTGCCCAGCTGTGGATAATACGCTGGAGGGACGGCCTGGAAGAACTGATGCGATGCGCCTTCCCCGCTGAAGAAAAGCAGCGGATTGAGCCACGACAACGTCTCGAGATAGGATGGGGCGACCGCTTCGGATTGCCCGTAGAGCGTGGCGCCTGCGGCGTTGCCCACGAGCAGGTAATCGGCCAGCACGCCCACGCCCCACAGCACGACGGTGATGCCGGCGAGCAGCGCGATGGAGAACGCACAGGTCTCGAACAGCGTGCCCGCGCAAATGACCGCGATGCCGGCGATGGAGAACGCGACGAGCGCGACGACGATATAGCCGCAGGTCACGTAGAAGAACTCGTGCACGAACCCCACGTAGATGCCAAGTGCCAGATAGTTGAGCAGCAGCGAGACGGCGAACGGCGCGCCGATACCCACCACGATGCAGGCAAACCCTGCCAGATAGCGGCTGAAGAAGAGCTTCATACGCGACAGCCCGACGGAGAAAAACGCCGTGGTGGCGCGTTTCACCAGCAGAAAGCGAAAGAGCACGATGGCGAGCACCGCGCCGAAGACCACACAGGCCGCATCCACCACCAAGGCGAGGTCCTGGGCGAAGAGCTGGTACTTCAGCTGCTCGTGCGTGTAGTTGACGTTGAAGACGGACACGTCGTCGACTACGGACGTGGAAACGGGCACGAGCACGGCGAACAGCGCCAGCCCTGCCAGAAGCACGGGCAGCGCCTGTCTCAGATTGAACAGGAAATCGTGTAGGAACGGGCTTCGCCCGCCCGATTGGCAGCGCATACCGCGCCGAGCCTTCGTTTTGCCCTCACTCATCTTCATCCGTCTTCTCACAAGAAGCTGCTTCATCCACAGACGAGCTTTCCGCAGCGCCCGCGCGCCGCGAACGCGTCACCAGCACGATGACGACTGCCGCGGCCACCACGACGACGATGCCGATGCCCAGGGCAATCGGCCAGACGCCGCCCCTGCTGTCCGCCGCCGCGTTGTCGGCCGCCATGGCCGCCGCGCCGATGTCCTGCGGAGCATACGCGCTCAGGTCATCGGTCGACAGCGCCCAAGTGGAGCAGTGGTCGATCGCCATCGACGCGTAACCGTTCTCCACCTCGATGCCATCTTGCGCTTTCTCGAACTTCCCGGTCTGCGCGTTGTACAGGTACAGCCCCAGCTGGGTGCCATCTTGATACGTGCCAGACGCTTTCACGGAAACGGTCGCCTTGCCGGGCAGCTGTCCCTCGCAGGCGAAGTCGAGCACGAGCCCGTCCTTGGCTTGTTCCATGATGCTCGCCACTTTGTCCGACCCCATCGCGGAGACGGTGATGGACGGGTCGAAAGAGAGATAGGGACTTTTCGCATCGACGTCCGTGCCCACGAACGACCACGACCAGTCGGGCTCGGATGACGAGACGCCCGACCAGAAAATGCAGCGGTCTTTCTTCCCGACGACTTTCTTCAGCTCTTTGGCCGTGTCCAGATAGGAATTCGCCTCCACGCTGTAGACCTTCAGCCCCTTGTCCGTCTCGACGACTTTCTCGTTGAGCGCATCGTCGCGGGACTTGGCCGCGGCAGCAGCCGGCGGGATGACCGCAGCGCTTGCGGATTCCGGTGCTTTCGCCGGCGAAGACGACCCGGAGCCCGAGCTGCCCGCAGCTGCCGAAGCTTTGGGGACTTTCACCTTGACGCTCGCCGTGCCGCTGTTCCACTGGCGCAGCCTGCCCGTCACC
>CASDTD010000120.1 GCA_949283445.1 uncultured Coriobacteriia bacterium
CTGCCAGTGCATGCCACCCGCGCCAGGCGTGTTGGCGCGTTTGTGCGAATGACGCGGCGTTGGCTTCGTAGAATGCGCCAGTGAGCTCGCTCAGTCTTCGTGCGGTGTCTTTGTCCATCTCCATAGACCCGTATTCTACGGTATCATCAAGACCATCATGGAAACTCTGTTGCGAGAAATCATCGAGCGCCTGCGTGGGGATGGCAGTCTGTCTGCCCGCGAACTCGCGCATCTCATAGACGTCGAAAACGGCAAGACGGGGGCTGCCGAGCGGGTGTTCTCGAAGAAGAGACTCCTTCCGTACTATTTCAAGGTGAAGCGCGAGCAACGGCCGCGTTGGGAAAGCTGGCAGGTCACGCCCGAGCTCGAGCGTCTCCTTCTGAGAACGCTCAGGATGAAGCCACGGCGCACGGCTTCGGGCGTTGCCACCATCACGGTCATAACCAAGCCCTGGCCCTGTTCGGACGATTGCCTGTATTGCCCCAGCGACCTGCGCATGCCGAAAAGCTATCTTCACAACGAACCGGCATGCCAGCGTGCAGAACGCAATTACTTCGACCCGTACCTGCAGGTCAGTTCCCGTTTGCGGGCCTTGCTTGAGATGGGACATATCTGCGATAAAGTCGAGCTCATCGTGCTCGGCGGCACGTGGACGGACTACCCTGAAAGCTACCGGAACTGGTTTGTCTGCGAATTGTTTCGCGCACTCAACGAAGAAGGCGGGTATAACGACGCGTACGTGCAGCGCAGGAAACGTTACGAACAGCAGGGGATAGCCTGGGAAGACAGCGAGCTGTCGGCGCTCGTTTCCGACGAGCAGGGCCGGGTTGATGCCGGTGCGGCACGTTATGGCGAGGCGTTCGCGCGGCTGTACGGTCCGGACACGCCCTGGGGGCATACGCGCTCATGGCAGGTGGCGACACTTGACGACGTGCGCGAGCAACACCGAATCAACGAGTCGGGCCGTCACCGCGTTGTGGGGCTCGTCATCGAGACACGGCCCGATGCCATAGACGAGAAGACGCTGACAGGCATTAGGGAGCTTGGCTGCACGAAGGTGCAAGTAGGCGTCCAGAGCCTACGTCAGGACATCCTCGACGCGAACGAGCGGTGTATCACCGTCGGGCAGATCGCCCATGCATTCGAGCTCATGCGTCTGTTCGGGTTCAAGATACACGCGCATTTCATGGTGAACCTGCTCGGCTCCTGCCCATCTGAAGACAAAGAGGACTACCGGCGGTTCATGGAAGAGCCAGCCTTTCGTCCCGACGAGGTCAAACTGTACCCGTGTGCGCTCATCGCCGGCACGCGGCTGTGCCGGCGCTACGAGCAAGGGGAGTACCGGCCTTACAACCATGACGAGCTCATGGACGTGCTCGTGTACGCGGAAACGCACACGCCCGCCTATACCAGGATCTCGCGCATGATTCGCGACTTCTCCTCTCATGACATCGTCGCCGGGAACAAGAAACCCAACTTGCGGCAGATGGTCGAGCAGGTCATTTCCGACGAGGAGCTTGCGGTGGAGGAAATCCGCTACCGCGAGGTGAGTACGCGCGATGTCGCGCTCGAAGCTCTCGCGCTCGAGGAATACCCCTATGAGACGACGGTCAGCGAGGAACGTTTCTTGCAATGGACGACGCCCGAAGGGGGCATAGCGGGGTTTTTACGCCTGTCATTGCCGAAGCAGGATGTCGTTGCCGCATGCGAGGGGACGCTGCCCGTGCATGCGGGTGAGGCGATGATTCGCGAGGTGCATGTGTACGGCAGGGTCGCCGGCGTGCACAGCCAGGGTACGGGTGTCCAGCATCACGGTCTGGGCAAGCGCCTTATCGCCCGCGCATGCGACATCGCACGGCAGGCCGGCTATGAAAAGCTCAACGTCATAAGCGCCGTGGGGACGCGGGAGTACTACCGCAAGCTGGGGTTTGCGGATGCGGGGCTGTATCAGCAGCTCCGTCTTTAGTCGTCGAAGCCCCACATGCGCACTTCCGGCTCCAGAAACACGCCGGAATCAGCGAGCACGGCCTTTTGGACATCTGCTATGACGGCGCGCACATCGCTTGCCGTAGCGTGGTCGAAGTTGACGACGAAACCGCAATGCTTGGTGGAGACCTGAGCGCCGCCGACCGTGTGGCCGCGCATGCCCGCTTCCTCGATGAGCTTGCCAGCGTAGTGGCCGATGGGGCGCTTGAAGGTGCTGCCCGCGCTTCCCAGTTCCAGAGGCTGCTTTTCCTCGCGTCGGGCCTTGAGCTCGTCCATGCGGGCCTGAATGCTCGCCTTGTCGAAGGGCACGAGCTGGAGCGTGGCCGAAAGCACGATGTGGCCCTTGTCGGACATCATGCTGTGTCGGTAACCCCACTTGGCCTCTTCAGCGCTGACGGTAACGACGTCGCCGGCAAGCGTGAGGCATTCCACTTCGGTGCAGACGTCCTTGAACTCTCCGTCGTAGGCGCCGGCGTTCATGATGGCGGCCCCGCCGATGCTGCCGGGGATGCCGCTGGCGAATTCATAGCCGGAAAGCCCCGCAGCGCACGCCGCCTGCGCAACGTCTTCGTTCGTGGCTCCGGCTTGGGCCGTGAGCTTCGAGCCCTCGATGCGAATGGCGGCGAACTTCTCGCCGAGGTGGATGCAGAGCCCCTCGAGTCCGTCGTCCGAGACGAGGACGTTGCTGCCGCAGCCGAGCACATGCCACGGGGCGTTCGCGCGGCGTGCGGCTTGCAAGGCGGCCTCGAGTTCGTCGATGGATGCGGGCGAGACGAACACATCTGTCGGTCCGCCCACCTTGAACGTCGTGTGACGGCTCAGCGGCTCGTCGACGAGCACGCTGCCTTTCGGAAGGCGTTCGGTCAATTCGGCGATGAGCAGCTCTTTATCCATGATGGCGGGGTATCCCTTTGTTTCGTGAGTTTTCGGTTCGCGTTTCAATGATAGCCGACCTTCGCACGTTTGCGACACAGCCTTGCGCTACAATGCCGTCTCGTGTCTGCAGCCGCAATCGAATGGGGGAACATGCTCAGCGAATACGCACAGGATAAAAAGGCGCTTGTCTCGGCGCTCGAGAGCGCGGACGCCGCACTCCACGACAACGTCTCCGTCTACGCCTTGCTGGGAACCGATGACCCTGCCTGGCCGTTCGAAGTCAGGCTCGTCTGCGCGGCGGGGCGGGAATCTCCCGACATGAAGCTCATCAACGAGCGCCTGTTCGACCGGGCGTTTCTTGATTTCGGCTACCACGAGGTGCGCGACGAGAAGAATCTCGAGGGGGTCGTCTACGCTCCCGTCGAAGAGCTGCTGTCAAACCCCGATTGCATTGGCGTGGCACCGCTCGAGTTCTTCGACGAAGACACCGCGCGTGCGCGCATGGCTCATGGCATGGACGAAGACGACGAAGAAGACCTCGACGCACCACGCTTTGTGCGCTTTCTGAAGCTCGTGCGCGAGACTGTGTACGAGGGCATTACGTGCGATTTGCTGAGCACTGACGACCTCGAGCGTATCTGCGGGCTGCTGTTCCGGTATGAAACGCGTGGGGTGGACGGTTCGTCTTGCGTGGTCGCATTCCAGCGCGTGCAGCCCATGTGGGTTCAGAAGA
>CASDTD010000121.1 GCA_949283445.1 uncultured Coriobacteriia bacterium
GGTGCCGTGCCCAAAGTATGGTCAGCACGAGGAAAGCGACCATGAACAAGAGGAGCACCGCGACGTCTTTGATCATGTAGCCTGCGGAAAGCCCCGTCATAGCCATGCGGAACCCGTGCACCGTGTACGTCATCGGCAAAAACGGGTTGAGCACGTTGAAGACGGGCAGCTCCGATTCGATGGGGAACGTGCCGGCAGCCGTGCACAGCTGCACCATGAGCAAGATGATGATGACCACGGTACCCACCGTGCCAAGCGCGGCACGGAAGAACTGGATGATCGCCATGAAGGCGAGTGCCGTGAGTATGCCAAAAAGGTAGAACTGTAAGGGATAGGCCACCGTCATCTTGAGCCCAAACTGGATGAACAGCAGAAGCAGCACTGCCTGCAGCGCGCCGACGAGCGCCATGGGAATATAGCTTGCCACGACCGCGGAAACGGAGCTCGCACTCGACATGAGGATGCGGTTGTTCAGGCAATGCATAATCATGGAGACCATGAGGGCGCCGACCCACATGCCCAGCGAGATGAAATACGGCGCGAAGCCAGTACCGTAGTTCTTGACCTGCGTGATGCTCTCCCCCGTGCCGTTCTCGCCGTTGGCAGTGACTGGGGAAGCCATCATCTCGGCCTTCGCATCGCCGTTGGCAGCGTTGCCTTCCATCTGCTGCTGCCCATCGGCAATGCCGTCGTGCAGCTCCTGCACGCCATCGGATGCCGAGACAAGACCGTCGCTTATCTGCCCTGCCCCCGAAACGGCATCGCCAAGGGAAAGCGTCAGCGTGGAAGAACCCTGCTCGAGCTGTTGGGCGCCGGCATACAGCTTATCCGCACCGCTGGTGAGGTCACCGTTGACCGCAGCGGAAAGCAAGTCGATGGCCGAAGCAACCGTGCCGGTGCTCTCGGACGCGACCGCCGAGGTGTTTTTCACGCCCATGAGATACCCCGTGACCATGCCCTTGGCCTCGCTGGCGTCAGCGCCCGCATTCGCCATCTTGGTGGCGGCGTCCTGGTAGGCTTGCGCCGCCTGCTGGTAGTCGTCGGCCGCATCTTGATAGGCTTGCAGAGCAGTCTGGAACTGTGACAGCGCGACGAGCGTTTCGGGCCCCGAGCCGCTTGTCGAGGAGCTCACGACCGCCTGTCCGGCTGCACTCAGCTTCTCCACATCGGCGAGAAGCTCCTTGGCCACGCCAAGAAGCGCCGACGGGTTGCTCATGTCCAGCCCCTCCGTGTCTTCGTCGAGCTTCTGAAGCGCTTCTCCCAGACCGCCCAGATCCGTTTGCAGAGAGCCGGCAGCTTCCTGCAGGTCCTGCGTCGGCTCCTCGAGTGCCGCCTGTTTGCTGTCCATGATGTCCTTTTTCGCCGCCATCTCCTCGGCGACAGACGTCGCAGCAGCGCTCGCACGGGAATAGGAACCCAGCGCGCTGGTCAACTCGTTCACGTACGATTCGAGGTCTGTGCCGATAGTCGGGTTGGCGGCCTTGACCTTGCCCGCGAGCGCAGAGGCCGTCTGCAGGTAGGAGGTGTCGTTGGTCTGCGAGAAGGCCGTGAGCGCGTTGCCCACGCCCGTGATGACCGTCGCGAGGTCGGCGGAATCTTGCTGCGCCTTGTCGATGCCCGCCTTGAGCGCATCGACGTTATCGCCCAAGGTGCCCACGCCCGCATCGAGCGCTCCGGCGCCCTTCTCCAGAGCCGCCGCGCCATCGGTCACCTGCTGAGAGCCGTCGCGTGCTCTCACCAACCCGCTTCCCAGCTCCTGAGAACCGTCTTCGAGCTTGCCCAGCCCCTCGTCGAGCTCGTCGGTGCCTTCGACCGCTTGTTGCAGCTGCTGGGAGGCATCTGAGATCTGAACGAAGATGTTGTCGAAGTACTCCTCGTCAATTGTGCTGTTGAGCTGCGCTTTTATTGACGTTACCATGGACGATCCAACGGTCTGGGCGATCAGGTTCGTCGAGGGGTTGAAGTAGACCTCGAGCTGAGCATGTCTCGGGTCGTCGGTAGCCGCAGACGCCACGTTCTCGGAAAAGTCCTCGGGCACGATGAGCTCCATGTAGTACTTCCCGTCGGCGAGTCCCTGTCCTGCGTCCTGACGGCTGACGAAATGCCAATCGTAGCCAGATGCCGTGCCCTCGACGCGGTTCTCGTTGTTTTCCACGAGCCTGTCGCACAGCTCCTGGCCGACATTGCGTTCCTCTCCGTCGATGACAGCGCCCGCGTCTTCGTTGACCACCGCTGCGGGGACGTTGACGAGATTGCCATACGGGTCGAGAAACGCGAGCAGGAACAGACCCGCGTAGATGAGCGGAATCAGGGAGACGGCGGCGATGGCGATCTTGGTCATCGTCGAGGCGCGGAAGTTGTCGAGCTCCATGCGCGCGAAGCGCAGGCCTGTGAACGGCGACCTCATCGTTCACCACCTTCTTCCAGCGAGCAGGGCATGCCTGCCCCCGCATGCTCCCCGAAGTCTTCGACACGGGCTCCATTTCCCGAACCGACGATGGGAACGCGCTGCGAAAGCGGTATACCAGCGTCGCGCAGGACGGCACGGCGCTGCGCGGCCGCGGCATCGCTCATGACGACGATACAATCGGCATGCCGCGCTATCTCGTATTCGGAGCAGGTGAACAGCACCGTCGTGCCCTTCGCCTCGGCGAGCTGCTCGAGCTTGCCCACGAGCTTGAGGCTCTCGTGCTGCGTGAGATCGGTCTGGATGTCGTCCACGACGAGCAGCTGCGGGCGCGCCGCCATGGCGAGCATGATGCCGAACAGCGCCTCGTCGAAAGGCGCGAGGTCCCTGAACCTGGTGTCCTTGCAATCGAGGAACCCCCAGTTGTCGAGAAATTCCTCGGTGGCGGCCCTGGATCCTTTGAAGCCGTTCAGCGAGAGCTCGGCTGCAAGCAGGTCGTGAACGGACATGAACGGCTGCACGTCGTTGATGCCCGAGATGAAGGAGATGGCGCTGAGACGGCGTATGCGCCGATACTGGCGCTTGAGGTCGAAGCCGGCAATGCGCCCCGTTCCCACGCTGGGCTTCATGCGCCCGCAGACGGTGAGCAGAAGCGAGGTCTTCCCGCACCCGTTGTCACCGAAGATGCTGCAGACTTGTCCACGGCCGACGGCAAAGCCGACGCCCTCGTACACGGACCCGACGGGCGTGCGCAGTCCCAAACCCGAGACGTTGATGAACGTCCCATCTTCGCCCTCGGGCACGTTTGCCCTCTTGCCGCTGAAATCCATTGTCCACTTCCTCGACCTGAAAACTGCCGTTGCCCACAAAGTACCCCTTTGCACGAACGAGGTATATTACAGCATTCTTACAAGTGTATGGATAAAGAAGAAAACACGCCGATACTTATGACACATGGAGCATTGTGCCTAAAATGTCCGAGGCATTTTCATCAGCGCGAGACGATCAAGGCGACTGCGGGGCCTTACGCAAATCCGCCGGATCCCGCCTGCACCGCATCGAGCCACGCGGAAAACGACTCCCCCGGCGTGACGGGATCGACCTCGCGCGAGGCGACCAGCTCGTACTCATAGCGGACATCGAAGGCGTCCGAACGCACGTCGTAGCGCCCGTAGATCTGCGTCGGGCACGCCTGGCCGTTCGCAGCGCAGAGTTCGGCAAGGCGCGCAAGGTCGCTTGCGCCCAAGCCCAGCACCTGCATGAGGATGTCGCGGCTGCACACGGCATCGAGGCGCCTGAAGGATCCATCGAGCTCGACGAACGCGTTGAACGAGGTCATCGACCTTTCGATTGCCCCGAAGATGTAGATGCGCGTAACGCCGGAAAGGTCAGCAGTCGCCTCCAGGACAAGGCTCACCAGCCCCGTTTGGACGTCCATGAAATCATCTTCGAATACACGATCGGCCATGATGTCCTCCAAACGAATCTATCCTCGCAGCTCACTTCACACGGTCGAGAATCATCCCCGCGATGGCGCGTTTGGACGCCGTGGGAAGCTCCTCCACCCCGCCTTCGCTCACGAACCACACGTGGTTGTCAGCCGTGCCGAAGCCCAGTTCACCGGACACATCGTTGGCCACGACCAGATCGGCGTTCTTCTTCTCCAGCTTGGCTTTCGCATGGGCGATGACATCGTCGGTCTCTGCCGCGAACACGACCACGTGCGTGGCTCCTTTGTCAGCGGCAAGCGTCGCGGCGATATCCGGGTTGGGAACCAAATGCACCGTCACATCCGAGCCGTCATGTTTGATCTTCGAAGTCTCGACCCGCTCAGGCCTCCAATCGGCGACGGCGGCGACGAACACGGCAATGTCCGCCTGCGCGAACGGTGCGCGGCATGCTTCGAGCATCTCGAGCGCCGTCGTCACGCGCACGAGCTCAACCCCCTCTGGCGTCGCCAGAGCGACCGGCCCCGTCACGAGCGTGACTTGTGCGCCACGCGCGGCGGCTTCCGCTGCCACCGCATAGCCCTGCGTGCCACTGCTGCGATTGGAGAGATAGCGCACCGGGTCGAGCGGCTCATGCGTAGGGCCCGCCGTCACCAGCACGTGCTTGCCGGCCAGATCTTGCGAACGTGCGAGCACGCGCAGCACTTCCTCGGCAATGACCTGCGGCTCTTCCATGCGTCCCGTGCCGATGTCGCCACATGCCTGATACCCGTCTGCCGGGCCGACGATGGTCGTGCCTTTCGCGCGCAGCGCGGCGATGTTTTGCTGCGTTGCGGCATCCGACCACATGCCGGCGTTCATGGCCGGCGCGATGACGAGCGGTGCCTTCGTGGCGAGTGCCGTCGTCGTGAGCAAGTCGTCGGCAACGCCCGTGGCGATTTTGGCGATGACGTTTGCCGTGGCAGGAGCGATGCAGAACACGTCAGCTTCCTTGGCAAGCGAAATGTGGTGGATGGGATCTGATGGGTTGTCGAACAACCCGACGGCGACTTCGTTGCCGGTGAGCGCGCGGAACGTGGTGGGGCCCACGAACGCCGTCGCATGCTCCGTCATGACGACCTTCACGTTCAGACCAGGCGCTGCTTTCTGCAGGCAACGCACGAGATAACATGCCTTGTAGGCGGCGATGCAACCGGTGACGCCCAGCAGCACCGTCTTGCCCTCGAAACGCTTGCGGAGCGGACGTTCCACGTCGCTTTCGGCCAGCGCACCGGCGCCTCGGGAAACATCCAGATTCCTGACCTGCTCCCCATCGGCTGCTGTCAGCTCTCCCGTCTTTCGCGCCGCCAGGCCCGTCGCGCCCCGCACGGCGAGCGCCGCTGCGTCAGCTGCCTCGTCGCAAGCCCCGCCAACCGAAGCGGCTGCGGGAAACAGCGAGACAGTGCCAGATGCGTCCTCGTCAGGGGAAAACCCCACCAGGTACTCCCCCACCGGCGCCTGTGCATCCATGGCCTCGTTGGCGCGTGCGTCGGCCTCCTTGTTGTCCTCACGGTACACGTGCGCGAAATCGACCTGCGCGAACTGCGCGACGAGCCGGGTAGCCCGCGCGTAGAGCTTCTTCATGTCCGGATTCTTGACTTTGTAGACGCCGTTCATCTGCTTGATCATAAGCTCGGAATCGGCGCGCACGGAAAGCTCGCGCACGCCGAAGGCCAGTGCGTTTTCCAGCCCCCAGATGAGCGCGCAGTACTCCGCGTAATTGTTCGTCGCGCGCCCCAGATGCCAGCCCGCCGAAAGCAGCGGCTCACCGTCGTGGGTCAAGACAAAACCGCAGCCCGCGTTGCCGGGATTGCCCCGCGAGCCGCCGTCGGTATTGAGCTGATACCCCATCTATTCCTCGCCGTCCTCGTCGGCGCGCACCACCAGCAAACGGTGGCAGTTGGGACATTCGGCAAGTGCCGGGCCGTGCTGCAGCTGGTAGAGCTGACCGGTCATGATGACGGTGCTGCACACCGAGCAATGGTCGCCCTCCAAATGCGCGAGCGCGATGCCGCCTTTCTCCTCGCGGATCTGCTCGTAGCGGGCGGCAGTACTGCCATCCAGCTGCACGATGAGCGCCGTGCGCTCGGCAGCAAGCTGGTCCATGCGTTCCTTGATGGCCGTGCCCTTGCGCTTGAAGTCCTCGGTGACGTGCTGTTCGCCGTGGTCGACCTTGGCGAGCATGTCAGCCACCTGGTCTGCCAGCTTGTCGATCTTGATCTGGCGCTCGAGCAGTTCGTTTTGCTCGTCGGCGATGGATGCCTGGCGCTTGACCTGTCCGTTCATCTCTTTGGTCACCGATTGGGTGACACGGTAATCCGAAGACGAGTCGAGCTTGGCCTGCAGTTCGTTGATTTTCGCGATGACCTGCTCCTCTTCACGCTGGAGCTTGGCGAGCTTTTCCTCGACGTCATCGGAAAGCTCGATGACCTGATCTTGCTTGCCCTTGAGCTCTTTGCGCTTGGCGCGGTACTCCATGATCTGCTTTGCCTCGGGCAGGCTCTCGAGTTCCTTTTGCGCGCGAATGTATTCGGTATCGCAGGCCTGGAGCTGCTCTAGGACCTTGATGCTGGGCATGTCATCTCTCCGTTCCGCACGTCCACCAGTTATGCTTCGAACATTGCAAATCGACGATCGTCCCCTCGTCATAGCCCATACCCGCAAGCGTTTCGTGCAGCACGTCGGCAATGGGAAGCTCGGACTTGTCATGCCCGAGCTCGACGATGGACAGATGAGGCTGCGCATCGACGCACATATGATACCGCGTCTCGCCCACAATCATGCAGTCGAACCCTTCGCGCACGCAGATGTCATAGAGCTCCGGCTCGCCCCAGGAGCCGTTCAGAAACGCGATGCGGTTGACTGCGCGTTCCGGCTCGCCCCACACGCGCGGCGCTCCGCCGAACGCTTTTGCGCAAACCTGGGCCACCAGACGCAGGCTTGCCGGTGTCTGCCAATCGGGGGTCAGGATGGCGCCGAAGCCCGTGCCGCTGGCGTCGCGGGAACGGTCCATGAGAAACTCGAAGTTGCCTTCACACGAGCAGCCCATGAGCTCGGCGAACTTGGCGCGTGTGGCAACGGCGCGGTCGGCGTTAGTGTGCATGGCGATGACGTTGACGCCGCGCTTGGCCGCTTCGTACACAAGGCGTCCCGGCCCCGTCGTCGCTGCCTGGTCTGCCGGCCCGAACTCGGTGGGGCCGCCTTTGATGAACGGCGGATGATGGGTGACGAGGACGTTGCATCCTGCCTCGGCCGCCTCGATAACCGCGCGTACGCTCTGGTCGAGGTTGACGGCAATCTTGCCTATCCTGGCCTCGCGGTCGCCCACGGAAAGGCCGGGCTGGTCCCAGCTTTCCGCGTCCTCGTGCGGAAACGCTTCGAACAGCGCGCGCTCGAGCTCCCCTACCGTCTCAAGATGCATGTCAGTCCTCCAATTCGATATACCGTCGGCTGCCGTCGGGACGCGGCACCGCCGCACGCTCGTATCCGGCCTGTCTCATGAGCTCGTAGGCTTTTCGCACATCGCGCGCGACGTCTTGCGGACAGTGGGCATCGGCACCTACCGTGCACTCCACGCCCGCCTCGCGAAACGCGCGCAACAGCTCGAGCGAAGGGTACAGCTCCCCCACCGGCTTGTGCAGCCCCGCCGTGTTGACCTCGACCATGCAGCCACAGGCCGCCACAGCACACGCCATTTCCTCGTAATACGGGCGTACATCGAAACTCGGGTACATCCCGTACTTCTTGGGAAGATCCGGATGAGCGAACGCCGTAAACTCGACGCTGCTTGCCGCCATGTCGAGCCAGGCTTCGAAGTAGCGCCGCCAGGTTTCGTCGACGCCGAACGCGGGCCACGCGCCCACATCTGAAGCGTAATCGATAGCGAAACCATCCACGTAATGCACCGACCCGAGCACGTACTCGAACGGTGCGGTAAGATCGCGCAGCTCGTCTGCGCGTCCGGCCAGCCAGTCAGCCTCGACGCCGAAGACGAGCTCGAGACGCGCACCAGCTGCCTCGATCCGAGCTCGCTCGGCCTGCAGCTCATTTAGATATGCGCGCATTTGCTCGCGTGTCATGGAATCTTCGTGATCGGGGTCGATTGCCTCGGGCAACCACAAGTGCTCGGTCAGCGCATACGTCGTGCAACCACGCGCTTCGGCAGCAACCACCATCTGCGCGACCGTGCCCTGCCCATGCCCGGAATAGACCGTGTGCGAATGGCAGTCGACGAGTTCCATCTACCGCAGCACCTCCGGCAGCGCCGTGACGAGCGCGTCGACGTCTTCTTGCGTCGTGGCGGCGCCGAACGAGATACGCAAACTGCCATAGGCCGCATCGCGCCCCACGCCCAACGCGACGATGACGTGGCTCGCGTCAAGCGACTTCGAGGAACAGGCCGAACCGGCGGAAACGGCCAACCCCGCGTTGTCCGCGCGCAAAACGAGCGTCTCCCCCTCCAAGCCGTCGGCCAGAAACGAGAGGATATGCGGCACTTGCGCGCCCGATTCGGGCACCGTGGGCGTAAGCGCATGGGCAAACCCACCGGTTTGCACCGCCGCAAGCACCTGCGCGCGATAGCCCGCCACACGCTGCCACACGTCCGCACGTTCGGCGCAGGCCAGCTCAACGGCAGCGGCGAACACAACGGCGCCCAGCACGTTCTGCGTGCCCGAACGCAGGCCCGCTTCCTGGCCGCCGCCGAACAGCAGCGGCTGGCAGCGAACGTTACGCCGCACGTAGAGCGCCCCGCAGCCTTTGAACGCCCCGATCTTGTGAGCGGAAAACGCGGCAGCGTCCACGCCGCTCGCCTCGAGGTCGATGGGAAGCTTGCCCAGCGCCTGCACGGCGTCGGCAAAAAAGAGGGCACCATGCGCATGGGCGCAGGCAGCAAGCTGCGCACACGGCTGGACCGTCCCGATTTCGTTGTTGACGGCCTGAACGGCGACCAAGCAGGTCGCATCACCCGCCGCCTCGGTCTTCGCGAGCAGCGCCTCGAGAGCATCGACCGTCACGATGCCTTCGCGCGTCGGTTTCAGCACGTCAATCTTGTACCCGTCGCGCTTGAGCGCACGCGCTGCGTTGAGCACGGCGTCGTGCTCGATGGCCGAGACGACCACGTGCGTAGCCTTTGCGCCCGAAACCTTTTTCGCCAGCCCGCGCAACGCGGTGTTGTCCGATTCCGTGCCACCCGACGTGAACGTGATTTCCGCAGGAGCATGTGCGCCCAGGGCAGCGGCGATGCGCCTACGGGCATCTTCGAGCTGCGAAAAGGCCTCGCGCCCCTCCGTGTACAGCCCATTGGCATTTGCCCAGGAAGCACCCCGTACGGCGTCGAGCAGACGCTCGTCAAACGGCGCGGTCGCCGCGTAATCGAGATAGACGCGTCTGTGTTCCTGCTCAGCCACGAGCCGCTCGAATCTGCTCCATGGCGGCCACGGGGTCATCGGCACCGAAGACGGCGCTTCCCGCCACCAGCAAATCGGCCCCACGTTCCACCACCAGCGGTGCCGTCTTCGCGTTGATGCCGCCGTCGACTTCGATGATGGGGGCAACGCCGGCCGCACGGCAGAGCTCCACGACCTGCGCGACGCGCGCGGGCGTCTCCTCGATGAACGACTGGCCGCCAAAGCCGGGATGCACGCTCATGACGAGCACGAGGTCGACAAGCCCGACGAGCCCCTCCAGCACGGACGGGTCGGTTTCGGGGTTGATAGAGATGCCGGCCTTGGCACCGGCGGAATGAATGAGGTCGATAATTGCGGGCACATCGTCGGTTGCCTCCCAGTGGATGGTCACCGAATCGGCCCCTGCCTCCAGGTACCACGGCACCTGGACTTCGGGATTGTCAATCATCAGATGCACATCCAGGGGCACGTCGGTGACGCGCTTCAGGGCCTTCACGTGCGCCGGGCCTATGGTGAGGTTGGGCACGAAATGGCCGTCCATGACGTCCACGTGAATCCAGTCGGCGCCGCCGTCTGCAACGCGCCTGACATCGGCACCCAGCGCCGCGAAGTCGGCGCTCAGTATCGAGGGGGCGATCTTCACCTCGTCAAACATCGCGAATACCTCGTCTCCTTACCTTGCTTCTGCCTTGTTGGGCCTGTCATACAGCAGGCGCGCCGCATCTTGGGGTCTCAGCCCCTCCCACAGCACCTTGCGCACCGTCTCGGCGATGGGCATCTCCACGTGCAGCTTGCGCGCCAGGTCGGTGACCGTACGACACGCCACCGCGCCCTCGGCGACCATGTGCGTCTTTTCCTGGAATTCCTCGAGCGTGCCACCACGCACGAGAAGCTCGCCCAGGGAGCGGTTGCGCGAATGCGGGGAGCTGCAGGTGACGACCAGGTCGCCCATGCCGGCAAGCCCCATACACGTGAGCGCGTCACCCCCCAGCGCCGTCACCAAGCGGGTGATTTCCGCCAGGCCGCGCGTGATGAGCGCGGCAGACGCGTTGTCGCCCAGCTCCATGGCAACGCACATGCCGTTGGCGATGGCGACGATGTTCTTGGACGCTGCGCAAATCTCCACGCCGATCGGGTCGCGCGACGTGTACACGCGGAAATACGGTGTGGTGAACAGCTCCTGGAAGTACTCTGCGCAGGTCTCGTTCGTGGATGCGACGACCGTAGCCGCATACATCTCCTTCGAGACCTCCTCGGCGTGGTTCGGGCCCGACAGGCAGGCAAGGCGCTCCTTGTGTCGCAGCACGTCCTCGAGCACGCCGATCATGGTGAGGCCCGTCTGCGCCTCCACGCCCTTGGACAGCACGACGACCGGCGTGCGGTCGTCGAGGTGGGGAGCAAACTGTTCGGCGACTTCGCGCAAGTTGCTCGAGGGGCAGACGACCACGACGGCTTCAGCGCCTTCGAGCACCTTGGCAAACGAGTTCGAGCAGATGGTGTTGGGCAGCTCGACGTCGGAGAGGTAGCGCGGGTTGCGGTGCTCCATGTTGATGTAGATAGGCGTTTCCTTGTTATACGACCACAAGCGCACTTCGCAGCCCTTGTGCCCCAGCAGGCGCGTGATGGCCGTGCCCCACGAGCCCGACCCGATGACGGCGACCCTAGTCATCTTCCCCACCTTCTTTTTCCTTGCCGGTGTTGAACGAGAACGTCGGCTCCGTGCCCTGCATCATGCGCTGGATATTGCCCCGGTGCGCGATGACGACGGCAGCGCCGACGATGATGGCGACGACGATGAACGGCCAAGAGCCCCAGTGATACACGCAGGCAAACACCGGGAAGGCGACGGCTGCGGCAATGGAGCCAGCCGATATGCGCTTGGTGAGAAACGCCACGACGAGAAAGACCGCCAAGATGGTGACGGCGACGAGCGGGAAGCCCACGAGCAGCGACCCCAGGCCCGTCGAAATGCCCTTGCCGCCCTTGAACTTGAGCCAGGGGCAGAACACATGCCCGAAAATCGAGCCCATGGCGGCGAGGATGAGTACGAGGTCGACCTCCCATAGCGCATCGACGGCGATATGGGACAGCAGCAGGCGGGCGACGGCGACGGCGAGCGCGCCTTTCGCGACATCGCCCACGAACGTGATGGCGGCGGCCTTCACGCCGAACAGGCGGTTCATGTTCGTCATGCCGATGGAGCCCGACCCGCCCTCGCGCGGGTCCTTGCCGTAGCCGACCCGCCCGACGATGACGCCGAACGGGATGGACCCCAGCAGATACGATTCGATCAGGACTACGAGAATGCCCAAAGGCAAGGTCAGTATCACGGTGGCTAGTTCTTTCTCTTGAATTTGAGGCGGATGGGCGTGCCCGTCAAATCGAACGTCGCACGCAAGCGGTTTTCCAGATAACGCTTGTAGTTGTCGTCGATGATTTCCGGGAAGTTGGCGAAGAAGGTGAACACCGGCGGGCACGTGGCCGTCTGCGTGACGTAGTTGATGCGCAGGCGCTTGGCCCCCTTGGAGATGGTGTGGCCGAAATCGCGGAGTTCCGTGATCAGGTTGTTCAGCTGGTTGGTGGGAATCTTGGTCGAGTAACCTGCATAGGCGACGTCGATGGCATCCCACACGCGGTGCACGGAACGCCCCGTGAGCGCGGAGATGGAGATGACGGGCGCGTAGCCCACGAACTCCATGCGGTCCCCTATAAACTCGCGAATCTCGTCGCGGCGGTCGGGATCGTCGATGAGGTCCCACTTGTTGACGAGTATGACCATGGCGCAGCCGCGTTCGGCCGCCATACCGGCAACGCGCTGGTCTTGGTCGGTAAGCCCCAACGTGGCATCGATCATGAGCAGCACGACCTCGGCGCGGTCGATGGCGCGCAAGGACCGCACGAAGCCGTAGTACTCCACGTCCTCGTCGATCTGCGACTTGCGGCGGATGCCGGCGGTGTCGACGATGCGGTAACGCTTGCCGTCATGCTCGACCACCGTGTCGATGGAGTCGCGCGTCGTGCCCGCGACGTCGCTGACGATGGAGCGCTCGGTACCGACGAGGCGGTTGGTGAGCGAGGACTTGCCCGCATTGGGACGGCCGATGATGGCGACGTTTATCTCGTCGCCCGCATCTTCGGGTTCCTCGATTTCGGGCAGTGCCTCGACGACGGCATCGAGCAAGTCGCCTGTGCCGTGCCCGTGCGTCGCAGATACCGGCCACGGGTCGCCCAACCCCATGGAGTAGAACTCCCACAGCTCCTCTTCGGAATCGGGGTTGTCCATCTTGTTGACGGCCAGAAGCACCGGCGTTTTGGTGCGCTTCAGAACCTTGGCGATCTCCTGGTCCTCTTGCGTGGCGCCGGTGCGCCCGTCGACGAGGAAGATGATGCAGTCGGATTCTTCGCACGCCGCGAGCGCCTGGCTGGTGATGGAGTTCTGGAACTGGTCGCTTTCGCCCAAGGCGATGCCGCCAGTGTCGATGATCATGAAGTCGACGCCGTTCCAATCCGCCTTGTGATAGGAACGGTCGCGCGTGACGCCGCGCATCTCGTGCACGATCGCGTCTTCTGTCTGCGTGATCCTGTTGATGAGGGTGGATTTGCCGACGTTGGGCCGGCCCACCACCGCTACGATGGGAAGACTCATCGAATACCTCTTTCTAGTCGTGCAAATTGTACCCTACGTCAAGGCCTCGAGCAGTTCGACGGCGGAATAGGTGCAAAGTCTGACCGTGCAACGGCAGCGCCGCTCGATGTCGTCGAGCGTGACGTCGTCGAGCAGGGCACCGCTGTCGTTGAAGAGCTGACGCGCCATGATGACAGGTCCGGCCGGCCCGGCAGCTTGCAGGGCGGGAACGATGTCGGCGCCCGTGAGCAGGCAGGTCACGTCCACGTTGCCGCCGAAGAACGCGTTTTCGACTGGCAGCAACACCACATGGGCGGCAAGCGGCGAGGCGTCCACGAGGGGCCCCAGCACGCCGGCAAACGCCGTGCCGGTGACGACGGTGACCGGCGGCTTTCCCTCCAGCGCGCGGGCCTGCTGCTTTACGAGCGCCCCGTTTTCCGCCCATTCGTCCAGAAACGCGCGCATCATGCCGATGCCGTCTTGGAACTGGGGATAGCCTGCATAGAAGCGCGCGGGCGGGAACGGGTAGCCCGCATCGAGGTAGAACTCGTCGGACAGCTGCAGGTAGGTGTTGCGCTGCTCGCGCCCTGAATCCTCCTGCATCTCGCGCACGAGTTCGATGACCGCGGCGGCAGCGTCGGGGTCGTCGGAAAACGAGGACGTGAAACGGTCCTGGTACTTCGTGTAGCCCAAAGGCACGATGCCGCATGACAGCACCTGGGGATGTGCCTCTATCCAGCCGAGCGTGCGGACGAGCTCCACGCCGTCGTTCACGCCCGGTACCACGACAATCTGCGTGTGCACCTCGATGCCCGCGTCGAGCAGACGTTCGAGCACCTCCATGCCACGGGCCGCATTGCGCCCCATGAGCTTCTCGCGCACGTCCGGGCTCACCGCGTGCAGCGAAACGTGCAGCGGCGAAAGCCCGTAGGTAACGATGCGCTCGACGTCATCGTCGGAAAGGTTCGTGAGCGTCACGAAATTGCCCTGCAGAAACGACAGGCGGTAATCGTCATCGCGCACGTAGAGGGTCTTTCTCATGCCTTTCGGCAACATGCGCATAAAGCAGAAGGTGCAGTTGTTCACACAGGTGCGCAGCCCGTCAAAGACGACGTCGGCAAACTCGATGCCCCAATCCTGGCCCAGGTCACGCTCGATTTCGACGACACGCCCGTCTTCGAGCGTCACCTCGACGGTAAAGCCGTCCGCCCACCAACGCCACTCGATGATGTCGGAAAGCGGGTGCCCCTCCACCTGCGTCAGCGCCATGCCGACGCGAAGCCCCGCGTCATCTGCCGGACTGCCCGGCTCGACATGCGCGGTGACCGCACGGCACGCACGAGAAGACGTCGCGCCCGACGCCTCGTAGTGCTGCCGCATCCAGTCTGCCTCGGTCATCGCTCACTCCCCTGCCAGCGCGCGCAGATGGGCGACTACGGCGTCGATGTGCTCTTGCGGCGTGCTCGCCCCGGCCGTGATGCCGATGCGCTCGACGCCGGAAAGCCATGACGGGTCGATTTCCTCGACGCCCTCGATATGGTGGACCGCCGGGCACAGCGGCTCGCAGATGTGCGCGAGCCGCGTGGTGTTTCCCGAGTTATGGCCGCCGACGACGATCATGAGCTGCACGCGCGCAGCCACATCGGCGGCGGCTTTCTGGCGCTCCTGCGTCGCCAGGCACACGGTCTCTTTCACGAGCACCTCATCGCACCTGCGGTGCAGCTCCTCCAAGACCGCCTCGACATGGTCGCGGCTTTGCGTGGTCTGGATGACGACGCCCACTTTGCCCGGCAGCTTTTCGGGCAGTTTGTCGGGCGTGTCGGCCACGGCGACGACCGCGTCTCCCCCGAACGCGTGGATGCTCTCGACTTCCGCATGCCCCGGCTCGCCGATGATGACGACCGCATATCCCGCCTGCCCCAGCTCGCGAGCGTGCTTTTGCACTTTGGCGACGTACGGGCAGGTAGCATCGACAACGGAAAACCCGCGGGCAACGGCTTCGGCCTTCACCGCCGGCGCCGTGCCATGGCTGCGCAGCACGAGCGTGTCGCACGTCGCCTCGTCAAGCGATTCCGCCACGCTCACGCCGCAGGCTTCGAGGTCCGCCACGACGCGCGGGTTGTGAATGAGCGGCCCCAGCGTCTGGACCGTGCCCCCGTCGTCAGCGGCCTGCCGTGCTATGCGCAGCGCGCGGTTCACGCCATAGCATGCGCCCGCCTTGTCCGCGATTTCGATATCGACCATGAAAAGCTCCGTCTATTCTTCGTCTGGGGAATCGGCCGTGTCGCGCAGCCTGAACACCTCTTCCATCACAGCGTTCGTGATGATGTCGGCACGCTCGCGTTTGGGCGCATCGGCGAACTGCTCGCCCTTGGGGTCGATGAGCTCGCCCATGTTCACATAGACTTTCGGGAAACGCGGCAGCTTCCTGCCGTAGGGCATCACGCGTTCGGTGCCCTTGATGCCCACGGGCACGATCTTGGCCTTGCCCATCTGCGCGATGAGCACCAGCCCCGCATGGGGGTGGTACACCTTGTCGGGTTTGTTCATGCGCGTGCCCTCGGGAAAGATCAGCACGTGCTCTCCACGCTTGAGAGCCGCCGCCGCGCGCTTGATGGCCTTGCGGTCGGCGGAATCGGGGTCGATGGGAATAGCGCCCGCGCGCGCGATGGCACCGCCGATGAGCGGCTTGAACAGACTGCTGCGCGCCAGAAAGCGGCTGCCACCGTATATCCCGTACAACGCGCACCACATGACCACCGGGTCCATGTAGGAAACGTGGTTGCACGCGAAGATGACGGCCTCGTCGCCTTTGGCAGGAGTATGGGCAGCCCGTTTGACGTGGTAGCGGAACAGGAGTTTGACGAAGGGGCGGATGACGTAGGCACCCACATACACGAACCAGTTGCGCACCTTGCCGGCGGGCACCCACACGGGCCCGTCGTAGCATTCCTCGCGCCGTTTGGAAAACCAGCTCATCTAGCCTCGCTTCCTTTCGGCCAGCGCGGCGATGCGCGCGCAGACCTCGTCGATGGTAAGACCCGTCGTGTCAAGCTCCACGGCGTCGGCGGCCGGTTTGAGCGGCGCCACGTCGCGCGTCGAGTCGGCTTTATCACGGGCGATGATGTCCGCCAATATCACCTCGGCGTCGGTTTCCCCGTAGCCTTTCTCCGCATTCTGCAAGGCCCTGCGCCGCGCGCGTTCTTCGGGCGTGGCGGTGAGAAACACCTTCACCTCGGCATCGGGAAAGACCACCGTGCCGATGTCGCGCCCCTCCATCGCGATATCGTCGTCGGCGGCGATGGCACGCTGCTGGCCCACAAGCGCCTCGCGCACGGCGGGCACAGCGGCAACGGCCGAGACCACGCGGTCGATTTCAGGTGTGCGGATGGCGTGCGTGCAGTCGGCGCCTGCAATCGCGACGCCGGTGGCGATGGGGTTGCCGGGCTCATGCGAGAACACGATGCGCTGCTCGCGCGCGATGTGGGCGAGCTGCTCTGCATCGCTGGGGGAAACCCCGTTTTGCAGCGCGTACCAGGCAACGCAGCGGTACATCGCGCCCGTGTCCAGGTAATGGAAGCCCAGCATGCGGGCGACTTGCTTTGCAACCGTCGACTTGCCCGAACCGGCGGGCCCGTCAATCGCGATTATCACGTGATCGATCCTCTCGTTTCAGCATGGAAATCGTCTATGAGTTTAGCATCTTCGCCGACACCTGCCAGCGGACGGCGCGCAGGCTGCGCAGCCGCATCAGCTCTTCAGGCGTTCGATGTCGTCGAAAAACCCTGGCCAGGATACCGAAACGCAAGACGCGTCGTCGAGCACGGCTTCGAACCCGAACGCGAGCCCTGCAAGATACCAGGTCATCGCCAGGCGATGGTCGTGATATGTGGGAAATGCGACCTGCGGCGGCGCTTCGACGGCGGAGGGGCCGCGCCCCATGATATGCAGATCGTCGCCGTCTGCCCAAGCCTGCACCCCCAACGCCGAAAGGCCGTCGACGATGGCGGCGAAGCGGTCGCTTTCCTTCACGCGCAGCTCGCCGGCGCCTTGAAACACCGTCTCGCCGCACGCGGCGGCAGCGGCAAGCGACAGCACGGGTATCTCGTCGATGAGCGCGGGAATGCGGTCGGCGGAAACGGTAACGCCTTTGAGCGAGCGTGCCGCGCGCACGATGATATCCCCCACGGGCTCTGCCCCCAGGTCGCGTTCGTTGTCATAGACGAACACGCAGCCCATGTCCTGCAGAACGGAAAACGCGCCGGCGCGCGTCGGGTTCAAAGCGACCTGCTCTATCGTCACTTCCGAGCCCGCAAGCAGCACGGCGGCAACGGCCACGAACGCCGCCGAAGACGGGTCGGCGGGCACGTGCACGTCATGGGCATGCAGACGCATGGGGCCGTGCAGCGATGCCGAAAGCCCGTGCACGTCCACCGGCACACCGAACGCGGGAAGCAGCCGTTCGGTGTGGTCGCGGCTTTTCGCCGGCTCCGTCACGCGCGTCACGCCCTCGGCGAACAGCCCGGCAAGCAAAATGGCGGACTTCACCTGTGCGGATGCCTGCTCGGTCGTGTACTCGAGCGGCTGCAGCGCCCCATCGCGCCGCGCAACGTGCACGGGCAGGCACCCGTCGTGCGCGTCAAACGACGCCCCCATCTGCGAAAGCGGCTTCATGACGCGCGCCATGGGCCGCTTGGAAAGCGAGGCGTCCCCGCGAAGCGTCGCCTCGACGCCGAGCCCCGCGAGCAGGCCCAGCAGCAAACGCGTCGTGGTGCCCGAATTGCCACAGTCGATGTCATGCGGGCCCGCCTTCGGCACGCCGGCACACCCGGTGATGCTGCCCGAAAGCCCGTGCGTCCCCTCGTGCAAATCGATGCGCGCGCCAAGCTTTTCCACGGCCGCGAGCGTAGCGTGCACGTCATCGCTCGGCAGCACGTCGTCAAGACGCGAGGTGCCAGACGCGAGCGCGGAAAGCAGGACGGCGCGGTGCGATATCGACTTGTCGGACGGAACGCGAATAGAACCTTTGAGTTTCATGGTCATCACTGCCCCAACCCGCGAAACGAGAAATCGAATCCTGCGTTAATGAGCTCGGCGCCCAGACGCCCCATATCGCCTTCGTCGGTGAGGATGAGCTCGAGCACGGCGGAGCTTTCGTTGATATGGTCGATTTCGATGGACTGGATATTGCAGCCGGCATGCCCGGCGATGCCCGTGACCTCGGCGATGATGCCGGTTCGGTCCGTCATGGGGATGCGCACTTCGGTGAGCTTAGAAGAATCGGGAATCCACTTCGCGGGCAGGCTGCGCCGCAACGCGGCGCTTTCGGCGAGCAGCCCGGTCAGCGCGGGCGCGTCCTCCGCGCGGATGGCGGCCTCGAACGACCCTAGGATATCGGCGAGCTCGGCAAGCCCATCGGCCAGCGCTTCGCGGTTGTCGAGCGCGATACCGCACCACAGCTCGGGGCTTCCCGCCGCGATGCGCGTCGTGTCCTTGAAACCGCCGGCGGCCAGACGCAAGATTTCCTTGCGCTCGTCGGCGTGCCGGCCCGCCAGCTCCACAAGCGACGAGGCCACCATGTGCGGCACATGGCTCACGATGGCGACGGCGGAATCATGCTGTGCGCGCCCGATGGAGATGATGCGCGCCCCCAGTGCGGAAAACGTCTCGTGCAGCGCGAGAAACGCCGCATCGTCCGTGTCGTCGTCGGGGCACAAAATCCAGTACGCGCCCTGAAACAGGTCGGGCCGGGCCCCCGAAAAGCCGTTGACCTCCGAGCCTGCCATCGGGTGCCCCGGCAAGTACCGTGCTGTGTTGGAAAGCACGTCTTGCGCAATGGCGCAGATGGCCGATTTCGTGGAGGCGGTGTCGGTGATGATGCCGTCATAGCCGCACGTCTCGAGACGCTCGAGCCATTCGCGCGCCGCGAACACCGGAACGGCGAGGATGACCAGGTCGCTTCCCCCGGGGCTAAGCCAGGCGTCGACCTTGGGGTCTGTGCTGAGCGCACCATCGTCCAAGGCGCCGGCGCGCGCTGCTTCGGCCAGCGACGCCTCGTCGACATCGACGCCATAGACGCGCGGTGCCTCGGGCAACGCCTTGAGCGCGGCGGCAATCGAGCCTCCTATGAGCCCGACGCCCACGATAACGACCTTTTCGAACGGAACTGACATCACCGCATCGCCTTTCCAAGCGCGCATACCAAACATTCGCATAATGCTCGCGCGCGTTTCACAGAACTTCGCTTTCGATAGGATAGAATAACGGAGTTTACGACAACGGTAAGGGGTAACAGTTGAAGCGATTTGTGATAGGCGCCTTGATGCTCGCGCTTTGCGCTGCGATGGCAGGCTGCAGCCCGGCGGAACAACCCGCGCAGCAAGACGGGCAAGCCCCCGAACAGCAGCAAAGCGATAATCAGGCGCAGCAGCAAGCACCCGACTACTCCACCGGGACGCACCACGCGCAGCTCGTGTTCGAAGGTTACGAGGACACGCCTGTGGAGATAGAGATCTACTCCGACTCCGCCCCCGTGACCGCCTCGACGTTTTGCGAGCTTGTCGAAGACGGCTATTACGACGGCAAGACGCTGTTTTGGATTCTCGACGACATGTACGTGCGCATCGGCAACACCGTCCAAGACGACAAGCACCTGATAACCGGCGAATACGAGGAATCGGACACCCCGAACTCGAACTCGCTTCGCGGCGGCGTCGTGGCCATGAACCGCGCCGAAGACGGGCAGCAAAGCGATGCTGGTAGCTTCATCGTGTTCTTGAGCGATATGTCCTACCTCGACGGCAAGTACGCCGGCTTCGGCAAAGTCATCAAGGGGATGAACGTCATCAACGACATCGCCGACCTCACCGAATCGGACAGCAAGAAAGACCGTATCGAAACGAACAAGTCGGGCAAAATCAAAAACAAGGCAGACCGACCGGTCATAGCATCGATGAGGATGGTTGACTAATGAAACTGACGAAGTTCCTCTCCACGGCGGCCGCCGTCGCCACCGCCGCCGTGCTCGCTTGCGCACTCATCGGCTGCGCAAGCTCGCAGCAAGACGCTGCTTCTGACCCCGACACCAGCGCCGCGCAAAGCGCCGTTCCCGCACAAAGCGACCAGAGCAAAGAGCTACAGGGTGAGGCAATCGGCCCGAACGGCTACATCGACAGCGCATCGGGCACCTACGCATCTGGCACCTGGTACGCGAAAGTGAAGGTGAAAGGCTACGACGAGTTCACCATCGAACTCGACGCCGACGCCGCGCCCGTGACCGTCAACAACTTCTGCAAGCTCGCGGACAACGGCTTTTACGACGGCCTGGCGTTCTACCGCGTCGTCGAAGGCTTCTGCCTGCAGGGCGGAAGCGCAGGCAACACGGCTGCAAGCGGCGGCGACGGCTTGGCGCCCATCGTAGGCGAATTCGCGGAAAACGGCGTGAACAACCCACTGGCCGACAATTTCGAGAAGGGTACCGTCGCCATGGCGCGCACGAACGACCCAAACTCCGCGACGAGCACTTTCTTCATCACGCTGGGGTCCGACACGGCCGTCAAGCAGAGCCTAAACGGGCTGTACGCGGCGTTCGGCACCATCGACAAAGCCGGCATGAAGACTGTCGACAAGATCGTGGCCAGCTGCGTGGACAAAGCAGACGCCGATATGGGCATCCTTTCCGACGAAGCGGACATGCCCGTCATCGAGAGCATAGAGATTTCGAGCGAGCGCTAACGCCAGCACCTCGCAGCGTCGTCGTGTACGACAGATTCATCGCACGCGACGCAGGCCGGCGCAATCCAGGCTCCCCCCTAACAGCAAGACGCAGACCGCCTCTAACGGCAGAAGTGCTCGCGCGCCTCATCATCGTCTTTCGCTTGCCCCAGCGCCCACATGGTCTTGACCAGCGCCGCCTCCGTGGTCATGTCGCCGCCCTGCAAGATGTGGGGGTGATCCGCGAAGGCGTGGCCCACCTCGTAGACGCCCATATCGCAGCCTTCGTAGGGTACCTGCGTCGTCATGACCAGGAAACGCCCGCTATCCGCCCAGGAAAGCAGAGCGTCACTGACGCCGCCGTATGCGGGCACGCCGCCAATGCCGAGCGTCTCCACCACGAGCGCGTCATAGCAGGGTCTCAGCGCCTCGATAGCCGCAGCGCTCATGCCAGGCGTGAGCTTGAGCACGCCCACGCGCGGGTTGAGCTTGTGATAGAAACGCGCAGAACCCGAAAGGCTCGCAGGTTTCCGCTCTTCGTGCAAGATGATTTCTCCCGCGTGCTTTACCTGCCCCACATCGGGAACGTTCACACTCTCGAACGCGTCGAGGCTTCTCGTCTTCGCCTTGCGCGCACGGTCGCCCGCGATGATGCGCCCGGAAAACACGATGCACGACCCCGTCACGCGCCCGTCGCAGGCGACGGCGACGGCATCGCGCACGTTACGCGGCGCATCGCTTTCCTGCTGCCCCATGGGAACCTGCGAGCCGGTGAACACGATGGGCTTTGCCGCGTCTTGCACCAAGAAGGAAAGCGCCGCGGCCGAATACGCCAGCGTGTCGGTGCCGTGCAAGACGACGAAACCATCGAAATCGTCCCAACTTCGTTCGATTTCCGTCGCGATTTCGAGCCACCCGGACGGCTGCATGTTGGTGCTATCGATGTTCATGGGTTGCACGACAGCCAGGCACGCCATTGAGCTCACTTCGGGAACAGCGGCAATCAAATCCTCCCCCGTCAGCGCAGGCGCACGGCCGTCTTCGGTCTGCTCCGAGGCGATCGTCCCGCCCGTCGCGATAACAAGTATCTTCTTCATGCGTGCCCTCTCCTGCCGCTTTGCCGCGCGTTGTCTTCGGCGCATAGCATAACGGAGATGCACCGCCGAACGCTATACCAGGTCATACGGCATGCATCGCTCGATGGCGTAGAAGATGAGCAGCGCAAGCGGCACGAACGGGAAGAACACCCCCGCGCACACGAGACACACGCAGCGCAGCAGATAGAAGACGAAGCGCCGGACACCGTGCCGCTCTTTCGTCTCGACGGTCATGCGCACGAACGCACCACCCGGCGTGCGCCCGCCACGCAGCCAGGGCACGACCCACTCGAACGCCAAGAACACAGCCAGCACGAAGGCAAGCGCTGCAAACCCCAAAGCGGCGGCGTTCACACCCGGCGCCAGCTGCAGATAGGCGAGCAAGGCGATGGCGCCGACCACGAACACGACAGCCTGCATGAGCACCAGATCCAAAGCGAACGCCACGCAACGGCGCAAGAATCCGGGGGTCGTCGTGACCTCGGGCACTTGCTCGACACCTGGCGGCACCACCTTCGCGGCAAGACACGCGCACGCCCACCCGAGCGCTGCACCTGCCGTGTTCCACATGAGATCGTTCACGTCGAAGGTGCGATACGCGTACGGATACATCCAAAAGCATCCCGTAAGCTGCGCCGTCTCGATGCACAGCGAGGCGAGAAAGCCGATGGCGAGCGTCGCGGGAAAGCCGCGCCCGAACATGCGGGAGCTGAAGAAGCCCAGCGGGACGAAGAACACGACGTTGAGCGCAATTTGCAGCACAGCTTTCAGGCCGTCTTTCGCAATGGAAGCCACAAAGCCGAGCGGGTCGAGCTGCGGCGGAATGCCGTAGGTGATGCCCAGCCCCTCGCCGCCGCTGGGCATCGGGTACAGTGTGAAGCAGATGAGGGCGAGCACATAGAGCACGATGAGGTAGGCGCCAAGAGCCGACCACAAGCGCAAGCGCCCGTCACGGCGGTAGAGCAGGGCAAGGATGGGCAGGGTGAGCATGCCCGACACGAGCGGCCATAGGGCAAGCGCCATCTGGAACTTGTCGGAAAAGCCCAGCAGAAAGCTCATGGCTGCTCACTTCCTCCCCGTGCGCTCGCCTTGGCCAAAACGCTCCAGCGCAAGGCGGGCGAACGCGTAATACGCGCCGCCGCTCACGGCAAGCACCGCGGAAAAGACGACGAGAAAAGCCGCATAGCAGACGCTGCCGAGGGCAAACGCCGCAGACGATGCCGTCACGGCCACAGCCCGCCCGCATTTGCGCGCAAGCGACGGTTCCTGCCAGGCGTTCGTGCGCATCACGCCTCCTCCCCTCCGCGCTCGCGCGCCCCGAAGAGCAGGCGCTCGCTGGCACGGCAGGTCAAAACGTAGTAGACGCCCATCAGCGCGAGCGTGAACGCCAGCACGCAACCGATGATGAGCGCCGTGGAGCCGCTCCCCATGGCGACGGCCAGAAAGACGACGAGGAACAGCCCGAAGGCGTCGTGCACGAGCGCGAAAGCCAGCGGGACGGCGAAGTAGACGCGCACCTGCGACCGCAGCGTCGCGCGCATCATGCTCGCATCGCAGCCCAAGTCG
>CASDTD010000122.1 GCA_949283445.1 uncultured Coriobacteriia bacterium
CTTGCCTCGCATGCCGCACGGCTTCCCATGGTCGACTTGAGCTTTCCCGCACATGTGGTGGGAACCAACACGAACGACGCCATGAGGTCGGGGCTGATGTGGGGCGAGGTCGCGCGTATAGACGGCCTCGTGAACTTTATCTTTGGCGAGCTCGGCTACAGGGCGCCGGTCATCGCGACGGGCGGCTATGCCAACGTCATGGCGGAGCGGTCGAGCGTGGTGACGCGGCACGAGCCGAACCTCACCTTGCGGGGGCTGCGCATCATATACGAGCGGAACACGTCGAGAGAATAGGCTGGTTTCACATGGGAACGCACAGCGAGAACCTGCGTGGGAAAATCAAATACGGCGACCGCGCGAACTGCGAATGCGCCGAAGAGCTGCTGAAGCGGGAGCTTCCGCCCGAGGTCGCCGAGTATTTCGAACAGGCGGACGTGCCGCTGAAAGTGCGCGAGTACATGCGCGACACGCTAACCGAGATGCTGTGCGAAGAGGCGCGGCAAGCGCAGTTCGTGAGCGATGTCAGCCATGAGATCCGCACGCCGCTCACGGCGATTCGCGGGGCGGCGGAGACGCTGGCCGAAGGGGACGTCCCCGAAGACATGGCCGCGCGCTTCCTGAACCAGATCATCAACGAATGCGACCGCCTGACGCGTCTTGCCAACGACTTGCTCACGCTGCAGAAGGCGGAGGGCGAGGACATGCCGCTCACGCGTCTGAACCTGCGTGCCGTCGCCGACAACTGCGCGCTGCTCATGCAGGGGCTCGTCGAGGAGCGCGGCGTGCACCTCGCCGTCGTGGGGGAGGCGCCCGACATCATGGGCAACGCCGATGCCGTCAACCAGATACTGGTCAACCTCATAGAGAACGCGAGCCGCTATGCCGGCGAGAACGGCCACATCAGGGTCGAGATAACCTCGAACGGCGGGTATTCCGTCATGGCGATCAAAGACGACGGGCCCGGCTTCGGCGACGTCGAGCCCGCCCACCTGTTCGACCGCTTCTACCGCGCCGACCAAAGCCGCGCTCGCTTCAAGGGCAGCGGGAACAGCGGGTTGGGACTGGCCATCGTGAAGGCGCTGACCGAGGCGATGGGCGGAACGGTCGAGGCCGCGAACCTTCCCGACAAAGGCGCGGTCTTCATCGTCGCCATTCCCTCGCTGCCGCCGGCGGACTGGCAGGAGACGGCGCCATGCGCGCGTCTGGACGAGACGATACGCGAGTCGGTGCTGAAGAAGTAGCGAAGGTCGGAAGAGCTGGGGAGCTGACAGGCCATGGAGCTGGAATCGGGGCTCGAAAAGTATGCGGAGCTCATCGTCGTGAAGGGGCTTGCCCTGCAGGAAGGGCAAGAGCTTTTCGTGAACGCGCCCATACAGGTGGCGGAGTTCACGCGCATTGTGGTGAAGTGCGCGTATGAAGCGGGTGCATCGCATGTCACGGTCAACTGGCATGACGATGCCGTGGACCGTCTGGGCTACGAACATGCGGATATCGAACGGTTTCGTCATGTTCCCGCGTGGCTGGCGCAACGCAATAACTCGGTGGCGGCGTGCGGTGCCGCTGTGCTGACGATTCTGTCCGACGACCCGCAGGCTATGCGTGGCATCGACCAGAAAAAGGTCCGGGCGCGCACGGTTGCTTTGCACGAGGCCTGTAAGGAGTTTTACGATTCGATTGACTTCGGCAAGACGCGTTGGTGCATCGTGGGTGCGGCGAGCGAACAGTGGGCTACGAAGGTGTTTCCCAAGCTGTCTCCCGAAATCGCGGTCAAACGGCTGTGGCGGGCCATCTTGGACACGGCGCGTGTCGAGGCGCGCGTGGACGCCGATTCGCTTGCCGCATGGGATGCGCATCGCGCGAGTTTCGATGCGCGCAAGGCGTGGCTGAACGGGCAGCACTTCGACCATCTGCGCTACCGTTCTGCCAACGGTACCAATCTGACTATTGGCTTGCTGGAAAAGGGACATTGGGAGGGCGGCGGCCAAGAGGGTGCCGACGGGACGTACTTCTTCCCGAACATTCCCACGGAGGAGATATTCACGAGTCCCGATCGTTTGCGGGTTGACGGCGTCGTGCACAGTGCGCTGCCGCTGGTCTACAACGGTTCTATGGTCGAAAACTTCTGGATTCGCTTCGAACATGGCAAGGCCGTGGAAAGCGATGCCGAGGTGGGAGCCGACGTGCTTGCGGGCATCATTGCGACCGACGAGAACTCCTGCTATCTGGGTGAGGTCTCGCTTGTGCCGTATCACAGCCCCATCCGCAACACGGGCATCTTGTTCCTCGAGACGCTTTACGATGAAAACGCGTCGTGTCATCTGGCGCTGGGCAAGGGCTTTCCCGAGACGTACGAAAACGGCTACGAGATGAGCAATGAAGAGCTGCTCGCCGCGGGTGTCAACGATTCCGCCGCGCACGTGGACTTCATGATCGGCACGGCAGACCTGCGCGTGACGGGCGTGAAGGCAGACGGCACGGAAGTGCCGGTGTTCGTGGACGGCAACTGGGCCTGCGAGGTTTAGGAGAGCGTTTCCTTGAGGCGTCGTTCGTAATCGGCGCGCGAGAGCATGATTTTTCGTCCGCATCCGCAGCATTTGAGGCCGATATCTGCCCCCACGCGCACGACTTCCCAGCGGTTCTCGCCGCAAGGGTGCTCCTTTTTCAATGCGACGACCTGCCCCGTTTCCACGTGGAGTGGCTTTGACATGCTCGCCCCTTCTACCAGAATCTGATCTTATACGCGCCTGATGCGCAGGGCATACGGTACCATAGGCACCGTCGAATTCACGAAAGGACTCGCTATGAAAGCAACTCACACCGTCGTCACCGTTCTCGGCGGAGACCATACGGGCATCGTCGCGAAGATCGCCCAGACCCTGGCAGATTGCAACGGCAACATCGACGATATCCGCCAGAACGTCCTCAACGACATCTTCTCGATGACCATGCTCGTCACGTTGGACGAGGACGTCACGCCCTTCAACGACGTGCAGGCGGCGCTCGAGGAGGCCGGCAAGGAGATGGGCGTGCAGGTGAGGATTCAGCGCGAAGACGTATTCAAGTTCATGTACAACGTGTGACGCGTGCGGACGACACGCGTTTCTGTGGCAGGTTAAGCGTGTTATGGCAAGCGCGACGGCGAGAAATCGCGCATATCCGCGTTTTTCTGGCCAAATTGGCAGGAATTTCGCGTTATGGCGATCGGCGCCTGCCACAACGCGTCTATCTTGCCAACCTTCAAGCGACGACAACGAAAATGGTGCGCTATGGCTGATTTCACGAACAGGGTCGCAGGCGAATATCGCGGTCTCAAGCGCGTGCTGACCTACGGCACCTTCGACTTGCTGCACTTCGGGCATATCCGCCTGCTGCAGCGTGCGGCAGCTCTGGGCGATTACCTGGTCGTCGCGCTTTCCACCGACGAGTTCAACGAGGAAAAGGGCAAGGCGTCGTTCTACGATTACGAGACGCGCAAGGAGATGCTCGAAGCCATCCGCTACGTCGATCTCGTCATTCCCGAATACAGCTGGGACCAGAAGATCAGCGACGTGCGCGACTACCACATCGACACGGTGGTCATGGGTGCCGATTGGGAGGGCAGCGAGCGTTTCGAGCCGTTGCGCGAATATTGCGAGCTCGTGTTTTTAGACCGCACGCCGGGCATCTCCACCACACAGGTGAAAGACGGTCTGAGCGTCAGCTAGGCACGCCGATCATGACAGCTGCACGGTTTCGATGCGGACCGTGCGCGCTTACAGGACGTCGGGGATGTCGCGCTGGAGCCTCGAGAACACGAACAGGCCGGCGAAAAACGTCAGCAAGACCACGAAGATGCCGCAGCAGAAGAAGACGGGGTCGCCCCAGATCCAGCCGTGGTGCACGCCGCTTATGACCGAGCCGTTCGAAAACACGGTGCGGTAGCTTTCCACCAGAAACGTGATGGGGTT
>CASDTD010000123.1 GCA_949283445.1 uncultured Coriobacteriia bacterium
AGACCACGCACAGCACGCCGGAGACGCCCCGCCTGCGCAGCGACAGCAGGAACTCCCTCCACGAGGCGCGCGACTCGGTGTCGACGCACTCCGCGCCCGCGAACGCGCGCGAGCCGTCCGGCATGAGCGCCAGCGCCGTGACGACCGCCTTGCCGCGCACGCGCCCGCCGTCCCGGCAGCTCAGGTAGGTCGCGTCGAGCCACAGGTAGCGGCACGGCCCGGCGAGGCGGCCCTCCCTGAGCTCGGAGACCTCCTCGTCGAGCGACTCGCACATCCTGGAGACGGTCGAGGAGCTGAGCTCGCCGAACCCCAGCTTGGCGGCCGCCCTCTCTATCTTGCGGTGGGACATGCCGAGCCTGTAGACCTCGGCAACGGCCGCCACCATCGCCCTGTCGGCGCGCGAGCGCGGCCTGACCACCTCGTCGGGGAAGTAGCTGTCCTCCCTGAGCTTGGGGATCCTGAGCGTCACCGTGCCCACGCAGGTCCTCAGCTCGCGCTCCCTGTAGCCGTTGCGCCGGTTGCCCTCGCCGAGCAGCTCGTCGGCCGCCGCGTCCATCGCCGCGTTGAGCGCCCCCTCCAGCAGGGATCGCGCGAGCTCGTTGAGGTCCACCGTGCCGTCCTCGCGCAGCGGCATGCGCTCGAAACGCGCCCCGTTTTGATTTAAAGTGTCCATGCGGTCATCTCCTAGGTCGTCGGTTTGGTCGCTCTCGATTCTAGGCGATGGCCGCGCCCGCGATGCGGGCGTGCCACCAACATTTGGGACGTCATCCAGCTGAGCGCAATAATCGCTCCCCAATCGCATGATTCTTGCAAAGGCGAGATGTCTCAGAGCTTCTCGCCCGTCTTGGCATCGATGCCGGCCGATTCGAGCAGCTGGCCAAGAGTATGTTCATCGAATTCGTCGTAGCGGTAGAACACGCGATAGAACTCGACAGTCTCGTCGCGCATGTTCACTTCCTGTGCATACTCGGGATAGAGAACCTTGAGCAGCCACAGACAGCCCAAGATGCGCGCAGCCGATGGCGGACGCCCGAACCACGAAAACGGCGATTGCGGGATGCGGTAGATTTCGCCCGCCTTCACGCACGGCACGTTGTTCCAGTGCGCATCGGCCTTGATGGCGCCGTAGATGTCGGAGCTTTCCGCATCTGACATGCTGAACTCGGCCACGAGAACGGCATCCGGATTCCAGGTAATGACCTGCTCGAGGTTCACGCTGGGCATGCCCATGCCCTGTCCTTGCGTGCCGGGCATGTCGGCGACGTTCTCCGTCCGGATGAGGTCGAGCGCATCGGTAACGTGCATGCTGCCCACGGGATCGGTGGTGAGCCCGTCGTTTCCCTGCGCCAGAAAGACGCGTTTGCGCTCGTTTTCGGGAATCTTGACCGCAATCTTCTCGATCAGCTCGAGTTTCTCCTCGCAAAACGTCGCCAGCTCTTCGCCGCGCTCGGTGCACCCGATGAGCCCGCCCACATACCGGAACATCTGCGGCACGCTGCGCACGTCGTAATCGACCGCCACGACGGGCAGTCCCGTCTGATCGCGAATCTCGTCGGCCATCTTGGCGCCCACATCGTCCGCCGTCCAATAGCACAGCAAGACATCAGGGTTCTGGGCGGCAATCTCCTCGGCATTGGGCGTGGATCCGGCGCCCATCCACACGCCGAGCGACGGCAGCGCGAAGTATTCGTCGGGAATGTATTTCTTATTGCCGCCGGACGGACGAAAATTCCAGCCCGCGAGCTTTTCCGGCGCGAGGGCATAGAGGTCCACAGTGCCGATGGGATTGGTGCAGAACACGCGCTCGACCTGCTCGGGCACATTGACCTCGCGCCCCACCATGTCCGTGACCGTATGCAGGTTGCCCCGACTCGCCACGTCGGCGCAACCCGAGAGCGTTCCTCCCATCGCGAAACTCCCCGCGAGCAAGCCCGCAAACGAGAGAAACTCCCGTCGCGAACACGAGCGCGTCAACAGCCGCGCATCGGTCCGTCCCATTGCCCCGTTCCTGCTATCCGCACCGTTCATGAGATCATCTCCCTGCCTTCGTCTCCATCGGACGCGCCTGTGGAATCGCGCACGCCGAGCACGGGCGCGCACGCGCGCACGACCTGCCCGTCTCCTCCCGCTATCGCGCCCACGCCCACCTGCGTGTCGTACAACATGCTCAGAAGCCCTGGCGTCAGCATTTCCGCCGCACGCCCGCTTCTCACCGTCTTGTCGCGCGCGATGCACGTCACATCGGCGTCGAGCAAGAACGCGTGATTGGGGTCATGCGAGGTCACGATGACGCTCAGGCCGTCTGCCGCGAGCTGCGCGATGCGCGAGAGCAGCAGCGTCTGGTTGCCCAGGTCCAGACTCGCACACGGTTCGTCCATGACCAGCAGGCGCGGCCGCTGGGCGAGCGCGCGGGCGACGAGCACCATCTGAAGCTCGCCGCCGGAAAGCGTGCGGCAGTCCCTGCCCGCCAGGCTCGCGAGGCCCAGCTGCTCGATCACCGCATCCGCGATTCTCTCGTCTTCCCCACGCGGGGCGCGCATGCCATCCAGGTCTGGCGTGCGCCCCATGAGCACCATGTCGCGCACGGCGAACCCGAACGCCGCGTCGTGCGCTTGCGGCACGTAGGCCACAGCCTGCGCGAAACGTCTCCGCGTCCACGTCCGCGTGTCCTCGCCGTCCAGAAGCACCGTGCCCGCCAGGCACGGCAGAAAGCCCAGCATCGTCTTGAACAGCGTCGTCTTTCCCACACCGTTGGGACCGAGCAGCACGAGCACGTGCCCCTCCTCCAACGTGAACGAGACGTCTTCCAGCACCGGCTCGCCGCCATAGCCGACGGAAAGCCCCCGGACCTCGAGCACGTTCATACGCTCCCCCTCTTGCGGCAGATCAAGTACACGAACAGCGGGGCGCCCAGCACGGCCGTCAGAATGGACAGCGGAATCTCCGTGGTATACACGCTGCGGCAGACATCGTCCACGAGCAGCAGAAACGTCCCGCCCAGCAACATGGAGGCGGGCATGAGCCACCGGTGGTCGGGCCCCACTAAAAAGCGCGCCATATGCGGAACGATGAGCCCGACCCAGCCCACCATGCCGGCTACGGCGACAGACCCTGCCGTGAGCAGCGTCGCCAGCGCGATGACGGCAAGCCGCGTGCGCTTCACGTTCACGCCCAGCGACGCGGCCTCCTCGTCGCCCAGCGCCATGACGTTGAGCCGCCAGCGCAACGCCATCAGCCCCACGGCGCCGACGACGAAAGCGACGACGAGCCCTGCAAGATCGCCTTCGCGCACGTTTGACAAACCGCCCATCAGCCAGAACGTGATTTCCGGAAGCTGCGAGTTGGGATCTGCCAGAAACTTGACGGCCGACGTGAACGCCTGGAAGAGGTTGCCGATGACAAGGCCCGACAAGACGAGCACGAGCACGCCGCCCATGCGCCGCCCGATCGCGCCCGAGAGCAGATAGCTCGCCGCCACGGCGATGACGCCCGTGAAAAACGCCGCGACCTCGACGCCGACGCTGCCAAACGACAACAAGATGCCCAACGCCGCACCGAAGCAGGCGCCTGCCGAAGCGCCCAAGAGGTCGGGCGAGACCATCGGGTTCTTGAAGATGCCCTGGAACGCACAACCCGCACCGGCCAACGCAGCCCCCACGACGAGCGCGGCGACCACGCGCGGCGCGCGGATGGTGAGAAACACGTTGAGGTCCGTCGCGGCGCTCGCGTCGCCAGAGAGCGCACCGCGAAGAGAGGCGAAAAGCCCGCCGAAATCGACCTCGTAGCGCCCAAGCGAAAACGAAAGCGCCAAGCTGGCGAAGAGCAGCGCCGTCAGCACGACCAGTGCGAGCACATTGCGACGCTTGCTCGCATGCCGGCCGCACTCGAGCGCCCCGTCCTTTTTCGCGGCGTCTTTCCGCATCGGCGAATCACATCGCACCATCAGGCGCCGCCCCCCGCCGCAGAACCGTCGTAGGCGCCCGGTGTCGCCCCGACGCCCTCCACGATGACGGGCTCGAGCTTCTGGCCATCGGTCACAGACGTCGCCACGAGCGTGACCTCGGTGCCCTTGGCCGTGGCGCGCACTCCCAATCCGGAAGCCGCGTTCACGACCTCGGCCAGGTCCGCAGCGAAATCATCGGCATCGGCGCTGGCGAAGGCATGGTTGTGCTTGAGCAGCTTGGTCGCGCCCCCGTCGGGAGAGAACCATGTGATGGCGCGCACCGTTGCGGGCGAAGTCACCGCGAACGTCACCTTGGCGGGAGTATTCGCTTCCGTCGACCCCTCCTGCGACGATGTCACCTCCATGGCCGCCCCGCTCGGCAGCACGCCCGTCACCGGCTGGGCGAGCACCGCGGCTGCACCCGATGAGCCCGTGATGGAGGGAAGCGCCCCGTCGGCCGCTTTCGCGGAAAGCGAGAACGCGGACTGATACGTCGCGAAATACGCCCCCGCGCCCGGCCCCTGCGCATCGGAGGCGGGGCGCAACGAGACGGTCACGGCATCCGCGCTGGGAAGCGCCTCGACAAAAATCGCCTTCGCGTCCACATCCGCCCCGTTGAGCTGGAACGAGAAATCGCCCATCACATCGCCCGAAGCGGAAATGGGCCGATCGAACTCGAGTGTAATGTCGATGTGCTGCGATGACTCGCTCATGTCGCTTTGCGCCGAAAGGTGCACGTCTTTCACCTGCGGCGACGTGTCGTCTACTTTGACGTCCCCGCAGCCTGCCAGCATGCAGGCGCATACGACCAACAGGCAAGCCGCAACCCCTGCCAAAGCCCCGCGCCAGATGCGCCTGGCGCTTCCCTTCACCTGCTCCATGTTCCATCTGTCCCCTTTCATGTGCCTCGTCTCCGCGCATGTCGCTTCGAGCCGCGTCTCTCTCGATCTGTCATGCGGGCCATGCAGCGCGTTCATTCGCCGCGCGCGTCGTCCGCGCTATCCGCAACGCGCTTCTCGCGCCGGACGCGCCGTATCGCCGCCGCGGCAATCGCGGCCAGCGCG
>CASDTD010000124.1 GCA_949283445.1 uncultured Coriobacteriia bacterium
CACCATCGTCTACATCGTCAACGACATGCTGACCGAGGTGTACGGTTTCAAGTGCGCACGCACGGTCATCCTGACGGGTTTTGCTGCCAACCTCATCGCCGTCGTGGCGTTTTCCGCCGCCATCGCGTTGCCCGGTTCCGAATTCTTCGCCAACCAAGACGCGTTTTCCGCCGTGTTGGGCAACACGCCGCGCATGCTCATCGCGAGCTTTGCGGCGTATTTGATCGGCTCGTTTGCCAACGCCAAGATCATGGAGCTCATGAAACGCTGGGATGACGACAAGCTCATGCTGCGCTGCGTTGTCTCGACGCTGGCGGGCGAGACGCTCGACGCGACGGTTTTCATTACCATCGGATTTGCCGGTACGATGCCCGTCGAGGCACTGCTGGCCATGGTCGTCGCGCAGGCCGCGTTCAAGACGGTCTACGAAGTCATCGTCTATCCCCTCACGCGCAAGGTCATCTTCATGGCGCGCGCGTTGCCGAAAACGGGGCAGCTGGCATAAGACATCTGCCGTTGCGGTTTGCATGTAGCGTGCTTGCGCTTCATGGTCAGGCCAGAAGAGATCTTGGCCATGCCAGAAAACAAGGAGTTGGAGAGCACACAGGGGCTTGCCGTGCTCTCCAACTCTTCCTTTTTCGGCGGCTTTGCCAGTTTTGAAAGGATTGGAGAGCAAATGGGCCCGGCGCTTGCTCTCCAACTCGCGTTTTTCTGGCACGGGTCGCGCCTTGCTTTTTGCGGTGCACGGCACAAGACGTTGCCAGGGCACACGAGGGCGTTTTCATTTGATGGGAAGATGAAGAGGAGAAGTTGGTGCCCGAGGCGAGAGTCGAACTCGCACGTCACGAAGACAGAGGTTTTTGAGACCACCGCGTCTGCCATTCCGCCACTCGGGCACGCTCGAAAGATTATGCCACAGAAATCGCTGCCTGCAATGACAATCTTGCATTGACCGGCAAGTGATTGACGGGGCATGCGAACTGCAAGCTAATTGCAGCACGTATTGTTATGTGGGGGATTTGCTCACGCGTACCATAATTGTCCTTACTCGCGTGGGCGAAGTCAAGACTTTACCTCTTCGCATCGAGCGGTAATATTCTACTTGGCTTCATCCTCTGTTCCGGCCTATTTGCGATGGACCGATGTCAACAGTAAGGGATCCCGAGATCCTGGGTTGGACAGGTATCCTCGTCTCGTTCATGAGGAAGCTGGAATGCTCAGTGGGGGAGCCCACCTTCTAGGGTGGGTTCATCCTTCCGGCAGGGGATGAAGTTTATCAACCGCCGTCCGGTTTTCATCGGGCGGCGGTTTTCTCTTGCAGGGTGCGCATGTCACATCACTCGTCTATCATGGATGCCATGAAGAACATGAACGACACGCTGTTCAGCGAACTAGACAACGAAAAGCGCTATGCCGCAGCACCGCTTGCCGTGCGCATGCGCCCGCGCACGTTGGCCGAAGTAGTGGGTCAGGAGGAGGCAATCGGGCCGCATACGTGGCTGCGCCGTGCCATCGACGCGGACACGCTGTCCTCGCTCATCCTCTACGGGCCCGCTGGCACGGGCAAGACTTCCATTGCCCACGTCATCGCCAATTCCACCAACGCCGTGTTCGTGGAGGTTTCGGCCGTTTCGGGGTCGGTGGCGGATTTGCGCCGCGAAATCAAGGCGGCCGACGAGCGCCTGACCATGAACAACCAGCGCACTATCTTGTTCATTGACGAGATTCACCGCTTTTCGCGCTCGCAGCAAGATGCCTTGCTGCACGCCGTGGAAGACCGCATTGTCATCCTCGTGGGTGCCACGACGGAAAACCCGTTTTTCGAGGTCAATTCCGCGCTCATCTCGCGTTCGCGCATCGTCGAGCTCAAGCCCATCGGCAACAAGGGCGTCAAAGCTATCGTGGAACGCGCGCTCGAAGACGAGCGGGGGCTGAAGGGGGAGTACACGCTCTCCGACGACGCCCTCAACGCCATCGTCATCACCGCAGGCGGCGACGCGCGCATGGCGCTCACCACGCTCGAGCTTGCCGCCGCGCTGGTGAGAAAGGGCGATGAAATCGGCATAGAACAGGTGCGCGAGGCATCTCCCCACCGTCAGCTGCCCTACGACAAGGACGGCGACACGCATTACGACGTGATTTCCGCGTTCATCAAATCGATGCGGGGCTCCGACCCGGATGCGGCATTGTACTGGCTGGCGCGCATGATCGACGGTGGGGAAGACCCGCGTTTCATCGCGCGGCGCATCTTCATCCTGGCAAGCGAAGACATCGGACTGGCCGACCCGCGTGCGCTGCTCATCGCACATGCCGCGTTCAAGAGCGCAGAGAGCATCGGGTATCCCGAATGCCGCATCAACCTGGCCGAAGCGGCCATCTACATGGCGCTTGCCCCGAAGTCGAATTCCTCGGAGGCGGCCATCGACGCCGCGCTCAAGGAGGTGCGCGAAGGCCCCGCGCGTCGTGTGCCCGACCACCTGCGCGACCGGCATCGCCCCGGTTCGGAAAGCTACGGAAAATACCTCTACCCGCATAATTACCCCGGTGGCTGGGTGGAACAGCAGTACCTGCCCGATGGCTTGGAGCGCGGGTGCTTCTACCATCCCAGCGCCTACGGCTGGGAGAAGCTCAGATTTCCCGACAAGGACGATGAGCAGTCCTAGGCGCTTGCAGACGACGTCGAGCGCGATGGCGCGCAGCTTACAGCCCCGCTTGAAGAAGCTCCGTCATCTGCGTGGGCGTTTTTGCGGCGACGGGGGAGTGCGCTAGCAGTTTCTCGTCGCAAGTCACAAGAAACCTGGCGTCGGCATGGTGCGTTGCCGCGACGACGAGGTTGTCTTCGAAGTCCGCATGCACAGATTGGAGCTTTCGTGCCATCCAGATGTCGGCTGCATCGCAGGCGACGGCCGTCGCGATGTCAGCCATGTGGTCGACGCAGGCCCAGGCTGTGCGATTTGCAGCTTGTGCTGCGCTTTCCGTGATGGCCCCGCTTGCCTTCTTTTCAAGGCTTTTCATGATATGTGCGATAAGGAATTGCAGGTTTTTCACAGTGTTGATGGAATACAGCAGCGTCACATCCTGTTCCAGCGCACAGTCGAAGAAAAGGCGGGCAGCTGTGGAGCCGTCCCGCATGCCCAGGTACATGTCGAGCCAAACGCAGGTGTCGACGACGATTCTTGTTTCGGTGCGTTTCACAGGATGCCCTTTTCCTCGTAGCGCTCTACCGCTGCATCTTCGAGAAGTTCCTTAACGGACTTTTTCATATCGGAGGAAACCCTGCCATTTGGTGTGCAGGAGCTTTGCGTGCGAGCGTCTAGCTCTTCCCACAGACGATGAAGCGCTGCGATCTGGTTTTGGCGTGTTGCGGCCCCGTAACCTGCACCCGCGTCTATGACGGAGCGAATTTCATTGGGGGTGCTGTTCGTGGCGAAGCGGTACAGGCCCCGGACGGCCTGCGTGGGCGTGTAGCCGAGACGCGCGAAAACGCTGTCTCCTTGCTGTTTGAGGTCTTGTTCGATACGCACGTTCATCTGCACGCTTTTTGACTTCTCTGCTGTCGCCATCTGCGCCATTGTCCTTCCTTTCAGTACGCTATACAGTATAGCAATACAAGTATATGACGCTTGCAGAAAAAATGATGCGCACCAGAAAAAACGCGTCCGTCTCACACGTCGCCGTGCTAGGCTACGTATGTGTTCATACGCATTGTTCTGGAGATGGGAGTGGTGCACTATTATTCGCCCAATTCTGGAAAACGAACTGCTGCTGAGAAAGCCATCCGATATCGCCACCCCGCATGACCTTCCCGCCGCGAAAGACTTGCTCGACACGTTCAGAGCGCATGCCGACGAATGCGTCGGGATGGCCGCGAACATGATCGGCGTGTTCAAGCGCATCATCATTTTCGACGACGGCGGCGTGGCCACAATCATGCTCAATCCGGAAATCATCAGTACGTTCGGGGAATACGAAACGAGCGAGGGCTGCCTTTCGCTGAAGGGGAAGCGCCCCGCTGTCAGGTACCGCAGGATACGGGTCAGGTTTCAGGACCTGAAGATGACGGAGCATTCGAAGTCGTACACGGGCTTCACGGCACAGGTCATCCAGCATGAGATAGACCACTGCGACGGCATCGTGATTTAGCCGCAACTGCGCATCACGGGCACCGCGCATCGCACGCTTGCGATTAAATTGCGCAATTGGCACGCTCGTGCCCCGGACAGCGCCGTAAAAGCGGTATCCTTGAGCGAACGTCCGTTTTACGTCATAACCAAGAGGAACTTGGGGGCTTTTCATGGCAGATTTTCTCGAGCAGGCATGGCCGTATGCCGCTGCCGTTCTCGTCATCTTGGCTGCTGCCGCGCTCATCGCGCTCATCGTGGTGCTGGTGCGCGCCGCGAAGTCCATGAAGCACATCAATACCATTACCGAGCAGGCCGAAAAGGACATCACGCCGGCGCTCAAGCGCGTCGACCCGCTTCTCGACCGCGCGGAGCTCACCGTGGACACGCTCAACTTGGAGCTGCTGCGCGTGGACGCGATTCTCGAGGACGTCGAGCAGGTCACCGACGTCGCCGGTAAGACGGCAGATGCTGTCAACGCCATAACCACCGCCCCGACCAACGCGGTTGCCGGCTTGGCGGAAAAGATTCGCGGGGCCTTGGGTGGCAAGCACAAAGCGAAGATGAAGGAAGGCCGTATGGTCTACCCGATTGGCGCGGGGTCTGCCGAAAGCGGCAAGCACAGCATCGCGCCAGAAGCCTCGGCTGCTGCCCCGGCAGACGAAGCGGAACACGACGCAGATGCAGCGAAGGAAACTGACCCTGAAGCGTCTGCCGCGCCCGAAGAATCGTCCGCTGAAAAGACGGAATAGTCTGTCCTCATGCATGGCAAACGAGGATACGCTAGAGTATCCTCGTTTGCCATGAGTTCGTTTCAACACCTGGTTTTCTAAGGAGCACCATGTCGTCAAAACCCATCACGTCTGCCGAAATCCGCGAGGCGTATCTCAAGTTCTTCGAGGAGAAGGGCTGCCAGCGTTGGCCGTCCTCTTCGCTTGTCCCCGACGACCCTTCACTGTTGCTCACGGTGGCGGGCATGGTGCAGTTCAAGCCCTATTTCCTGCAGCAGAAACATCTCGATTCCCGCTACATCGGCACCACCACCGCGCAGAAGTGCGTGCGCACCAACGACATCGACATCATCGGCACCGACGGCCGTCACCTGTCGTTTTTCGAGATGCTGGGCAACTTCTCCTTCGGTCAGTACTTCAAGAAGGAGATGTGCGCCTGGGCCTACGAGTTCTCCGTCGACGTTCTGCAGCTCGACCCGGAGCGCATCCACGTCACGGTGTACACCGACGATGACGAGGCGGCCGAGATCTGGGAGCAGGTCGGCGTGCCGAAAGACCACATCACGCGCCTGGGCGAGGAAGACAACTTCTGGGTGGCAGGACCCACCGGCCCGTGCGGCCCGTGCTCGGAAATGTATTACGACCAGGGCCCCGAGGTGGGCTGCGGCACCCCCGACTGCAAGCCCGGCTGCGATTGCGACCGCTTCCTCGAGTACTGGAACCTCGTGTTCACGCAGTTCGACCGCCAGGAAGACGGCACGATGGTGCCGCTTGCCAAGAAGAACATCGACACCGGCATGGGTCTGG
>CASDTD010000125.1 GCA_949283445.1 uncultured Coriobacteriia bacterium
GGAAGACGCGCCGTTCTTCGTCAAGGACTATTATGACTACTACAAGACGGAGCGCGGCTACCACCCGCGGTCCGGAAACTCCACGGACGGCTGGAACGTGACGGGAACCCAGAGCTTCTTGAACCAGCCCATCCTTGCCTATGCGGATGAAATCGAAAGCGCCGTCATGGTGCTCCACGGTGAACAGGCGCATTCCTGCTACATGGGTAAAGACGCATTCGCGCTGCTGAAGGGCGATAACAAGGAACTGGTCCTCGTGCCGGGCGCCGTGCATACCGACTTGTATGACGGCGGTGGCAAAGATGCGATCCCCTGGGACAAAATCCAGTCGTTTTTCGAGACGTATCTGGCGTAGGGGATGACCATGGCGAAAGGTGGTAACCGGCTTCTCATATTCATCCTGGCCGTGGGCGTGTTCGGCATCTTGAACACGGAGATGGGCGTGGTGGGTATCATCCCGCAGGTGTCGCAGCGCTTTGACGTGAGTGTGCCCGATGCGGGCCTGCTCGTCAGCGGTTTTGCGCTTATCGTGGCCATTGCCGGCCCCACCATGCCGCTGTTGTTTTCCAAGATGAACCGCAAGCATGTCATGGTGCTTTCGCTCGCCGTGTTCTCGGTGTGCAACGTCGCTGCCATCTTCGCGCCGAGTTTCCCCGTGCTGCTTGTCTGCCGCGTCGCTCCGGCGGCGTTTCACCCGCTCTACGTGTCCATGGCGCTTGCATTGGGTGGGCAGACGGGCGCGACGCAGGCCGAGCGCGCGCGGAATTCCTCGCGCGTGTTCGTGGGCGTGTCTGCCGGCATGGTGCTGGGCGTGCCCGTTGCGAGCTATCTTGCCAGCACGGTCATGCTGCAGGCGGCGCTCGCGTTTTTCGCCGTCGTGACGGTTCTCGTGCTTGTCGCGACCGTCTTCCTCGTGCCGTCCATGCCGGTTGAGAAGGGGCTGACTTACGGTAGTCAGCTGCGCATTCTGAAGAAGCCCGTGCTGTGGGCGTCGCTTCTGGCAACCGCGTTCGTCAATGGCGCGATGTTCGGCTTCTACAGCTTCATGTCCGATTTCTTCGGCGCATTTTCGGGCATGGACGCGGCATGGGTGAGCGCTTCGTTGCTGGTGTACGGCGGGGCCAATATCGTGGGTAACGTGGTGTCGGGGCATCTGCTCGGTACGCGGGCGAACGCGACGCTTGTCACGATGCCGCTCGTGCTCATCGTGTTGTACCTGGTGCTGTTCGTGGCAGGGCAGCTTTCGTGGGCGACGGCCGGGCTCGTGCTGGTGCTTGGCGTCATCGCCGGCATCGCCAACAACGCAAACCAGTTCATGGTGTCGCGCGCGGCGCCGGAGGCGGCGGACTTCAGCAACGGTCTCTACCTCACGGCGGCGAACCTCGGCACGACGCTCGGCACCTCGCTGTGCGGCATGTTCATCGCCGCTGCAGGCACGCGTGCGGCCGTGTTCGGCGCCGTCATCTTCCTGGCGGCAGGTGTCGCGTTCGTGCTGTGGCGCCTTGCTTGCACGGCGTCTGTCAGGAGCAGGCGTGCGTGTTCTGGCGCTCGAAACGTCTAATCTGCACTTTCGCGCTTAATCGGAGCCTGTTTAAGCGCGTTTGTGCAGACTGTTCGCTCGTCTGCGTCCTAACTTTGGAGCATAATGCGGCATGTGAGCACGCGTTCCATGAAAGGAGATTCCCGTGGATAAGAACAGCTACTTGGAGTTGCTGCGGCAACGCTATTCGTGCCGCAAGTTTTCGGATGAGCAGATTGCCGACGAGCAGCTCGAGGCCATTTTGGAGGCGGCGCGCCTTTCTCCTTCGGCATGCAACAATCAGCCGCTGCGTCTGTGCGTGGTGCAGAGCGCTGAGGGGCTGGCGAAAATCGACGAGTGCACGAAGTGCCGCTATGGCGCGCCCACGGTAATCATCGCCGCCTACAATCATGATGAATCGAGCCATCCCACGCCTGACTACGGCCCCGAGACTTGCGACTTCGGCGATATCGATACCGCCATCGCGCTCACGAACATGGAAAACGCTGCGGCTTCTGTGGGGCTGGGCAGCTGTTGGGTGGGCGCATTCGACCCGCACGCCCTGCGCGCGCACTTCGGAGTTCCGGAAACCTACCGTCTGGTGGAACTGTTCATG
>CASDTD010000126.1 GCA_949283445.1 uncultured Coriobacteriia bacterium
CTTTCCCATCTCGCTGCGGGCCGCTCTACGCTGGCGGTCATGGCAACGGGGCGTGGGAAGTCGCTCATCTTCCACCTGCACGCTGCACGCACGGCCCTGAAGGCCGGCAAGGCGAGCATTTTCGTCTATCCGCTGCGCGCGCTTGTGGCAGACCAGGCGTTTCATCTGGCAGGGACGTTCTCGCGTTTCGGCTTGCAGTCGCGCGTCCTCACGGGCGAGACCGATGATGCCACGCGTGCTCAGATTTACCAGGGACTTGCCGACGGGGACGTGGACATCGTGCTCACCACCCCGGAGTTTCTGTCCATCCACGCGAGCAAGTTCGCCGCCACGGGGCGCATCGGGTTTGTCGTCGTCGATGAGGCGCACCATATCGGGCTCTCCCGTGCGGGCAACCGTCCTGCCTATGCGGAGCTCGGCCGTGCGCTCGACGTTTTAGGCAACCCGCTTGTGTTGGCGGTCACCGCAACCGCTTCCGACGAGACCTGCCGTCAGATCTGTCAGACGCTCTCGCTTCAGGAAATCGTGCTGGACCCTGCCGTGCGCGAGAATCTGCACATCGACGACAAGCGCGACGTGCGCAACCGCGAGGGGTATTTGGCGACGCTTGCGGCATCTGGCGAGAAAAGCATCGTGTACGTCAATTCGCGCGAGCAGTCCATGAAGCTGACGCGCATGCTGCGCCATCGGCTACCAGAACTGGCACCGCGCATCGCCTTTTACAACGCGGGTCTCGTGAAGGACGACCGCAAACGCATCGAGGCGGCGTTCCGCGACGGCGAACTCAAGCTCATCGTCTCGACGAGCGCGTTCGGCGAGGGCATCGACATTCCCGACGTGCGCCACGTCGTGCTGTTCCATCTGCCGTTCAATGACATCGAGTTCAACCAGATGTCGGGGCGCGCGGGACGCGACGGAGCGGATTCCACGGTGCACCTACTGTACGGGTACGGCGACGCTCGCATCAACGAGAAGATCCTCTCGTCTTCGGCACCCGCGCGTGAGGCCATGGTGGCGCTGTACCGCGTGCTCATGGCCGAGGGCAAGCTCGCCGCACGGGAAGGACGGGACGGCTTTTCCTGCACGAACACGGAGCTTGCCGATAAGGGCAACCGCAGCGCGCGTGGCGCGAAGCTCGACGAGGCGTCTGTTTCCTGCGGCATTTCCGTGTTCAGAGAGCTGGGCTTTCTCGAGACGGAAGGTAAAAGCGTCGCGCGCTACATCCGCATGGTGCAAGGTCCTGCGCACATGGCGCTTGAAGATTCGGTGCGCTACCGTGAGGGCATGCAGGAGCTCGGCGATTTCGACGCGTTCAAGACCTGGGCGCTTTCGGCCAGCGCCGACGAGCTACTCGCGCGCTTCAACCGCCCCATTTTGCCCGCGCATGTAGAGGAGCTTCCGCTGAGAGCATAGAGGTGCAGCGTGACGGAGGGCGTGACAGAGGATCACATCGAACGTCGTGCTGTCCCCGCATACAGCGGTTTTTCCATATCTTTCGTACGTGCTAAACTTAAAGGCTTATAAGCTAACTTCCTATCTGAAGAGGAGTGCTGTGGCCACGGGACAGAACACGCAGACGACAGAGGGTAAAGTCGAGCCGCAAGCCGAAGAGGAGAAGACGGACCGTTTCGACGTCCTGTACGAAAACGCGTCCGAATATCTGAACGATGACGAGCTCGTGCAGCTGCAAGACGCCTATGCGTTCGCGAAGCATGCGCACGAGGGGCAGTTTCGCAAGAGCGGCGAGCCGTTCATCATGCATCCCGTCGAGACGGCCATTATTCTTTCCGAGCTCCACATGGACGTCGACACGCTGACGGCGGCCGTCCTGCACGATACGGTCGAGGATACCGAATACACGCTTGACGACGTGCGCGAGCGTTTTGGCGAGACGGTCGCGGGCCTGGTCGACGGCGTCACCAAGATCAGCCAGCTTTCCGTGGGCTCGATGTCCGAGCAGCAGGTCAACACCTACCGCAAGATGATGATTGCGATGAGCCACGACATCCGCGTCATCGTCATCAAGCTCGCCGACCGCCTGCACAACATGCGCACGCTCATGGCGCTGAAGGAAGACCGCCGCATCTACAAGGCGCGCGAGACGATGGAAATCTACGCGCCGCTTGCCAACCGCCTGGGCATGGGCTCTATCAAGTGGGAGCTCGAGGACCTCTCGTTCTTTTATCTGGAGCCTGCCAAGTACCAGCAGGTGCAGAAGATGGTCAACGAGACGCGCGAGGCACGCGAGAAGTACCTGGCCGAGGCCATGGACCAGCTGCGTGCCGAACTCGACAGCGTCGGCCTGGAGAAGGCCAAGATTTCCGGCCGTCCCAAGCACCTGTACTCCATCTATCAGAAGATGAGCAAGAAAGACAAGGACTTTTCCGAGATATACGACCTTATCGGCCTGCGCATTATCGTGGACACGGTGCCCGAATGCTACAGCAGCCTGGGTGCCGTCCACAGCCTGTGGCACCCGATTCCCGGGCGCTTCAAGGACTATATCTCCATGCCCAAGTTCAATATGTACCAGTCGCTGCACACGACGGTCATCGGCCCTGCGGCGCGTCCGCTGGAAATCCAGATTCGCACCGAGGAAATGCACCGCATGAACGAATACGGCGTTGCGGCGCACTGGCGGTACAAGGAAGGCGGCGGCTCCAAGGGCAAAGACCAGCGCTCGTTCGACGAGAAACTCACCTGGCTGCGCGAGATGCTCGACTGGCAGAAGGAGACCGAAGACCCGCACGAGTTCATGGAGTTCCTCAAAGTCGACCTGTTCGACAGCGAGGTGTACTGCTTCACGCCGAAAGGCGAGGTCATCAGCTTGCGCGCTTCGTCCACGCCGCTCGATTTCGCCTATGCCATCCACACGGAGGTGGGCAACCACTGTGTGGGCGCGAAGGTCAACGGCTCCATTGTCCCGCTGACGAGGACCCTGCAGACGGGCGATCGCGTCGAGATTCTGACGCAGAAAAACGCCAAGCCCTCCCGCGACTGGCTCAATATCGTGCGCACGCCGCGTGCCCGTTCGAAGATTCGCGCCTACTTCTCCAAAGTCACGCGCGATGACGATTTGGAACGCGGACGCGAACTGGTGTTTCGGGAGATTCGCAAAGACGGCCTGACGATAGCGGCTGCCAAGCTCACGCCGACGCTTTCGCAAGTCGCCTCTGAGATGAGCTACAAGAACGCCGACGAGATGCTCATCGCCGTGGGCGCGGGCAAGATGTCGCCCAAACAGGTGTCGCACCGCGTGCTGCACGTGCTGAACAAAGATGAGCGCCCCGACACTGCGCACCCGGTCATCGACCGCGCGGCCATCGGGTCGGCCTCGACGTTGCGCGCCGAAAAGCGCCCCAAGAGCATGGCACCCAAGTCGGGCAGCAAGTCCGGTGTCGTTGTCAAGGGCATTGACGAGGTCTACGTGCGCCTGTCGCGCTGCTGTAACCCGTTGCCGGGCGATGACATCATCGGTTTCATCACGCGGGGCAGGGGCGTGTCGGTGCACCGTGCCGACTGCCCGAACGCGGCCGATCTGAAGAAGAACCCGGAGCGCATGATAGACGTGGCCTGGGAGGACGATGTCAAGTCGACGTTCCAGGTGGAGATTCACATCGAGGCCATCGACCGTCTGCGCTTGCTGCAGGACATCGTCGTCTTTCTGGCTGACCAGGGCGTCAACATCGTCTCCAACACGCTCAACGTTCACAAGGACGATATCGTCGAGATGAGCTTTCTGTTCGAAGTGTCCGACACGAGCCGTATCGCGCAGATCATCAATGGGCTGAAGTCTATCGAAGGCGTGTTCGATGCTCGCCGCATGCTGCCGGGCGCCAAGCCCGAGCATCAGGCCAAAGGCAAGAAGAAGGGCAAGAAATGAACATCGACGTCGTGGTTGTGGGGCCGATTCAGACTAATTGCTACCTGGTCGAAGATGGAGGAGAGCTCATCGTCATCGACCCGGGTGATGACCTCGACCTCATTATGGAACGCTTGGCCGGGCGTGCTGTGACAGAGATTGTCTGCACGCACCGACATTGGGACCATGTAAGCGCAGTGGCCGGTCTGCAAGCGAAGACTGGTGCTCCTTTTGCGATTTCTGCTGCAGACGCGGACAAGGTCGACGGGCTCGCGGAGGTGGAAGGGCACGACATCGCGCGCGGCTTTCCGCCGGCGCAGGTGACGCGGCGCCTGCACGAGGGCGATACGGTGCAGGTGGGGCGGCTGACGTTTTCCGTCATCGAGACGCCGGGGCACACGCCCGGTTCCATCTGCCTGTACTGCGAAAGCGAGCGCATTCTCTTCGCAGGAGACACGTTGTTCGCGGGCGGAAGATTCGGGCGCACGGATTTCGAAGACGGCGATTTCGACGCGATCGTCGCTTCGATGCGCGGGAAGCTTTCCAAACTCAATGATCGCTGCGCGATTCTGTGCGGGCACGGTGAGCCGACGAACATGCGCATCGAGCGCGCGCTGAACCCGTATCTGGCGCGTTAGGAGAGCGCGTCTTCCGCTTTACGCTCAAGGGCTGGTCATTTCGTGAGCTTTTGTCCTGATCGCGATGTGCTCCGAGGGGGAAATGTTGGTTTTACGAGCTTTTGACCCAGCGTTTCGACTTTTGAATGGGGCAAAACCTCGCAAGTTCGACAACAAGAAGCACCGGGCGGGGCAAAACCTCGCGAGTTTGACAGCGGACGCATTTTCCAAGGCACCATGGAGCTTCCCGAGACAGTCTCAGCTGCCTGCACGTCCGAAAACGGCTAGTTTTCTGCATTCCGCCTGTTAGACTTCCTGTAGACGACAAGAGGAAAGGGAGCGGCCGTGAAAAACGAGCAGGGGGTGCCCGACTTGCTGGAAGGCGACCTCAACGATACCGAGGAGCACCGGCGGGCAATTTATGCGCTGTTCAAGGCAGGAGACGCCCGTTTCGACGGGCGCGTGTTCGTCGGCGTCTCGTCAACGGGCATCTACTGCCGTACGGTCTGCCACGTGCACATGCCCAAATTCGAGAACTGCACGTTCTTCCATTCGGCAGCGCAGGCCGAGGCGGCGGGGTTCCGCCCGTGCATGGTGTGCCGTCCGGAGCTTGCTCCTGGATATGCGGATGTCGATGCGCGGGACAACCTTGCCCGCCGTGCGGCGACGTTTCTGCGCGAGCAGTGCTCTACCGGCGCAAGCGTCGAGGAGCTGTCTTCCAAGCTCGGCTACACGAGCCGTCATGTTCGCCGAGTATTCGAGGAGCGCTACGGCGTCACTCCCGTGCAGTACCTGCAGACCTGTCGGCTGCTGCTTGCCAAATCCTTGCTTACCGACACGCGTGTTCCCGTGGCGCAGGTTGCCAGTGCAGCAGGGTTCTCCAGCGTGCGTCGCTTCAATCACCTGTTCAAGGAACGCTACAAGCTCACGCCCACCCAGCTGCGCAAGAAGGAGCTGCCGCCTTGCGCCGACGGCATCGGCTTTTACCTTGCCTACCGAAAGCCTTACGAATTCACGCGGCTGCTTGGGTTCTTCAAGACACGTCAGCTGGAAGGCGTCGAGGTCATCGACGACAGCTCCTACACGCGCGCTGTACGTCTGGAGGGCGCTGGAGCTGACGGGGAAGATTTGACCGGCTGGGTGCGGGTCGAGGATGATGCAGCGCACAGCAGGCTTGCAGTGCACATGAGCGCGTCGCTGCTTCCTGCCATCTCGCAGGTGGCGGCTCGGTTGCGGCACCAGTTCGACACCGAATGCGACCCGCAGGCCGTGCACGAGGGCATTGCGTCGCTCGACGTGCTCGTACCGGGCGCTGCTGTGTGCGGTACGCGCGTGCCCGGTGCCTTCGATGCGTTCGAGATCGCCGCGCGTGCTGTGCTGGGTCAGCAGATTTCCGTCGTGGCCGCCAACAAGCTCGCCGCACGCATCGCACAAGCATATGGGACGCCGGTTGATTTCGGTGTGGAGGGCTTGCGTTTCCTGTTCCCGACAGCACGGGATTTTCTGAAGCTGGAACCAATCGAAGATGCGCTGGGACAGTTGGGCGTCATCAAGACGCGTTCGCGGGTCATTCGCGAAATTGCCCGTCTCGTCACGTGCGGCGAGCTGGACTTGAGCGTTTCTGCCGATGTTTTCGAGCAGATGGAGCGCTTACTTGCCATCAAGGGCATCGGCCCTTGGTCTGCTAACTACATCGCCATGCGCGCGCTGGGGTACACGGACGCGTTTCTGGA
>CASDTD010000127.1 GCA_949283445.1 uncultured Coriobacteriia bacterium
AGGCCAGCCGTTGCATGACGAGTGCGAATTTCACATATGGGTGGCAAGTTTTCCTTGAGGCGGGTAGGAGCTTGGCATAGAATATTCGTCGGTGTCGTTTTGGGCACCAGTTTTAGCGTCGTGTTGGCTTGGCCGCCCGCGCGACGTGTATCAGTGCTCTTTCATGAGCGAAAAGGAAAGGCGTTACACATGGCTGAAGGTACGGTAAAGTGGTTCAATCCTGACAAGGGCTACGGCTTCATCTCCCGTGAGGATGGCGACGACCTGTTCGTCCACTTCTCTGAAATCCAGATGGACGGCTTCAAGACTCTGGACGAGGGCGACAAGGTCACCTTCGAGGTCACGACGGGTCAGAACGGCAAGCTTCAGGCATCCAACGTCGTGAAGATGTAGCTCTTGTTTGCATAGAGAGAATGTCTGGGAAAGCCGCCTTCGGGCGGCTTTTTTCATGCCTGCGCAAGAGCATGCAAAGTGGACTTGTCAGAAATTGACGTGCGTGCGAGCTCCCGGGTGCAGCCTGCCTTCCACCTGCGCATAATTTGCGCGGGTGCGAGGTCTTTGCATGAAAATCGAGCGGTTCAGCTCGCAGGAACGTCGATTCTTGACGGTACTTTACAGCTGCGAGCGCTGGTTCACGCAGCCTTCGGCGGCGGCGAAAACGAGCGCGCGGTGCTTGCGCGCCTTTTCGGCCTCGCGCTGCCGTTTCGCCTGCTCACGTTCGGCAGCGGCCTCGGCGATGGAAAAGCGGCACCCACAGTAGTTCTGGCGGTACATGCCCGCCGCACGGCTTTTGCGTGTCGTGTCCTGGTAATAGGGGCGAAAGTCGCGGCAAACCGCTTCGAGCCCATGCCGTGCGGCGGCAGCGTCGAGTTCTTCCAAGATGACGTCGGTCAGTTGATAGGGGCTGATGGTGAGCGTCGTGCACAGGGCGTCGTAGCCGAGCTCTTCCGCTCGTGCAGCTGCACGCTCTAGACGCAGGGCATAGCAGGCACGGCAGCGTGCTTCGCGGTCCGTGCCGTGCACGCCTACCTGCTCTTCCCAGGTCTGCGGGTCGTACGTGCCTTCGAACAGCGGCAGCCCTTGCGGGGTGGCGACATAGTCGTGCAGGGTCTGCAGGCGGTGCTCGTATTCTTCGGGCGGAAAGATGTTCGGGTTGTCATAGGAAAGGGCGAGCTCGAAGCCCTCTTCGGACAGCACGCGGGTGGACTCCACCGAACACGGGCCGCAGCAGGCGTGCAGCATGACTTTCATCAGTTGCCCTCCGGTATGACCAACGTCTCTTTCAGCTGTGCGGCGGCGTCTTCGGCGGAAATCTCGCCCGAGGCCACCTCCGATGCCAGCCCTTTCAGCTCCCCGAGTTTGTCGGTGTTCGAAAGCGCGATGTCGCGCAGCTGGTCGGAGTCGTTGAGGTCGATGCCGGCACTGCTTGCCGCGTCCTTGATCGTGGCGAACGTGCTCGCGTCCAGCCCGAAGGCGTCGGCGAGCTGGGCGTCGCTCAAATCCTCGCCGTTCATGATGGCAGCGGCGGCGTCGCCGGCTTTCTCGCTGCCGGTGAGCGAGGTCGCGGCGTTTCCGACGATCATCTGGCTCGTGCACTGACGCACGAAGGAAAAGCAGAAGATGCCCACCATCGCCACGACAACCAGCGCGATGAGTACTTTTACAGCTCGTTTCATGGTGTTTTGTCTCCTAACGTAATGCTAGTATAGTGCAGCATTATCCCGAGGAGAACGTATGAAGACTGACGATTTCGACTACGATTTAC
>CASDTD010000128.1 GCA_949283445.1 uncultured Coriobacteriia bacterium
CGACATCATCTGCGAAGAGCGCGAGCGATAGTTGTTCGCGTTCGGCGCGCGACGGCGCATCTGGTCGTCGACATAGGGCGTGCGGTTGGCAATACGCGAAGGCGTCTGCTGGTAACGCTGTCGACCTTGCTGTGGCGCACCGCGTCTGGCACTGGATGCCGGCGGCCGTGTGCGGGTGTCATAGCGACGCGGATCCGCCTCGCCGCGACGGGGCTGTTGCATGCGCTGTTCCGAGCGCCCGTCGTCGCGCGGGCGTCGATAGCTGTCGCCGCGGGATTGCCCGTAGCTGCGGTAGCGCTCGTTATCTCTGCGGTAGTCGTTCATCACGACTCCTCGATGATGGACGTCTGGTAGAAGCCCGGCGAATTGTAGTCAAGCGTCTTGAAGGTGTAGCCGAGCTCCTTGAGCCCGTCGATGATTTCGGGCAGGGCCTCTGTCGTCGTGTCCTTGCCCGGGTTATCGTGCATGAGCACGCAGATAGGCGAGTTGCTCTCCGCGTATTTCTTCGCAGCGCTCAAGACATTGTCGACGATCTTGTCCTTGGGGGTGTGGCCGTTGACGAATTGCGAGGGCTCGCTGTCGCCTGCCAGCACGTTCCAGTCGAAGTACTGATAGCCGCGCTTGAGGATTTCCTGCGGAAGGGCCTTGCCGATCTCGCTGTTGTAATAGGCAATCGTGGGGCTGCCGCCGGCGAAGCGGGTGATCTTGATCTCGTGCCCGACGGCCTTTTCCAAGACTTCCTTGGTCTTGTTGAAGTCGCTGGTGAAGTAGTTCTCGACGTCTCCTTTGTAATAGCTGTAGGAGCTGTCCTGGGCCCAGTCGTGGATGCCCACGGCGTTGCCCTGCGCTTCGATTTGCTTGCAGAGCTCGAGGTCGAGATAGGGGAATTCCTCGGTGTCTGCCAGGCAGAACCAGGTGCCGACGACGCCCTTCTCCTTGAGAATCTCGAGGTTTTTCGGCGTCAGGCTCTTGCTGGGGCCGTCGTCGAAGGTGAGGTAGCAGACCTTGCCGGAGCCGTCGCCGTTGAAGGAGAGGCGCCCCTGCGCGTTGCGCCATTCGAGCGTCTTTTCGGAAAGCTGGGAGGTGAGCTGCTCGTTCTGAGCTTGCGCCTCGGTGACCTGCCCTTGCAGCGAGCTCAGGTTCTCCTGGGCCTTGGCCGTCTTGCCGCCGATGACCATGAACAAGACCTGCTGGCCGATGACCAGCACGAACAGGACCACCAAGACGATGGTCAGAATGCTGCGTATGTTACCGCCTCGTGAAATCATGGCGCTCATTATCCCATAAAAGCACTGGAACGAATGAAAATAGTGCATTCGTTGATAAAGGGGCATATTGCGACGGTGACTTGCCGCGCACTTCTTGCAGCACCTACAGCAGTCTTTTCAGGAAACGGCCCGTATGCGATTCCGGCACCTGCGCGACCTGTTCGGGCATACCGCAGGCTACGATGGTGCCGCCTCCGTCGCCGCCCTCGGGGCCGAGGTCGATGATGCGGTCTGCCGCCTTGATGATGTCGAGGTTGTGCTCGATGACCAGCACGGTATTGCCGGCGTCCACGAGGCGCTGTAGCACGGCGAGCAGCTGACGCACGTCTTCGAAATGCAGGCCGGTGGTCGGCTCGTCCAGGATGTAGAAGGTCTTGCCGGTCTGGCGCTTGTGCAGCTCGCTGGCGAGCTTGACGCGCTGAGCCTCGCCGCCGGACAGCGTCGTGGCGGGCTGCCCCAAGGTGATGTAGCCCAAGCCCACGTCTGCCAGCGTCTGCAGCTTGCGGCGCACGTTGGGGATGTTCTCGAAGAACGCGACGGCCTCTTCCACGGTCATGGCCAAAATCTCGGCGATGTTCTTGCCGCGGTAGGTCACCTGCAGGGTCTCGCGGTTGTAGCGCGCGCCGTGGCAGACCTCGCAGGGCACGTAAATGTCGGGCAGGAAGTGCATCTCGATCTTGAGCTGGCCGTCGCCCTTGCATGCCTCGCAGCGGCCGCCGGCCACGTTGAAAGAGAAGCGCCCGGACCCGAAGCCCTTGGCGCGGCTTTCAGGCAGGCTGGAGAAGAGCTTGCGGATGTCGTCCCATACGCCCGTGTAGGTGGCGGGGTTGGAGCGCGGCGTGCGCCCGATGGGGGACTGGTCGATGTTGATAACCTTGTCGATGGCTTCCACGCCCGTGAGCTTGCGGTATTTGCCCACGCGGCGGCGCGCGTGCATGACCTGGTTGGCCAACGCCGGGGCCAGCGTGTCGGTGACCAGGGAGCTTTTGCCCGATCCGGAGACGCCTGTGACCACGGTGAGCGTGCCGATCTCGATTTCTGCCTTGACGTTTTTCAGGTTGTTCTCGCGGCAGCCAGACAGCACGATCTTGCCGCGCTTGGGGGTACGGCGCGTTTCCGGCACGGGCACGACGCGTTTACCCGACAGATACTGCCCGGTGATGGAGCGTTCGCAGTCTGCGACGTCTTGCGGGGTGCCGGCGACGACGATTTCCCCGCCGCCCACGCCCGCGCCCGGCCCCACGTCGACGACGTAATCGGCGCTTCTGATGGTGTCCTCGTCATGCTCGACGACGATAACCGTATTGCCCAGGTCGCGCAGGTGTTTCAAGGTTTCGATGAGGCGTTCGTTGTCGCGCTGGTGCAAGCCGATGGAAGGCTCGTCCAGAATGTAGAGCACGCCCATGAGGCCGGCGCCGATTTGCGTGGCCAGGCGGATGCGCTGGGCCTCGCCGCCGGACAGCGTGGCCGTGGGACGGTCGAGCGTGAGATAGTTCAACCCGACGTCGACCATGAACTGTAGGCGCGCGCAGATTTCCTTGACGATGGGCTTGGCGATGAAGCCGTGCATCTCGTCGAAGGTCAGCCCCGCGAAAAACTCGAGGGCGTTTTCCGCCGAGAGCTGACAGGCTTCGTGGATGTTCTTGTCACCCACCGTGACGGCCAGGATTTCCGGCTTGAGGCGGCTGCCGTTGCAGGTGTGGCAAGGGTTGATGGCCATGTACTGCTCGAGACGCTCGCGCATGCTGTCGCTGTCGCTTTCGTCGTGCTTGCGCATGATTTCTGCCAGCACGCCGGGCCAGGTGGTGTACCAGTAGGTGTCGCGCCCGTCGCGCGTGACGTAGTCGATGCGGATGCGCTCGTCGCCCAAGCCGTAGAGCAGCGCCTTGCGGGTCTTGGCGGGAAGCTCTTCCCACGGCACATCCGTGCTGCCACCCACGTGCTTGCAGACAGCGGCGTACATCTGCGGGTAGTAATTGCTCGCGGGGCTGAAGCTTGCGATGGCGCCTTCGTCGATGGTGAGGGTCTCGTCGGGCACGACGAGGTCCGGGTCCACTTCTTGGCGGGCGCCCAGCCCCAAGCAGTCCGGGCAGGCGCCGTAGGGCGCGTTGAACGAGAAGTCGCGCGGGTCGAGGTCGTCCAACGAATAATCGTGTTCGGGGCAGGCGAGCGCCAGGCTGAAGGCGTATTCGCCCTCCACGCCCGCAGCGGACTTCGCGCCCGAGCTGTGTTCCACGTTCACGCTGTCGGTTTGCGTCATGTTCTTGATGATGACGTTGCCCTTGGTGAGCGTGGTGGCCGTCTCGATGGCCTCCACCAAGCGCGAGAGGGACTTTTCCTTCAGCACGATGCGGTCGACGATGACCTCGATGTCGTGCTTGTACTTCTTGTCGAGCTTGAGCTCTTCGTCCAGGCGGTGTACCTCGCCGTCGATGCGCACACGCGAGAAGCCTTCTTTGGCGAGATCTGCGAAGGTCTGCACGAACTCGCCTTTCTTGCCGCGCACGAGCGGGGCGAGCACCATGATCTTGTCGCCTTCGCTGCCGTGCGCCATGACCTTGTCCGCCACCTGGTCGGGCGTCTGTCTCTCGATGACACGACCGCAGACCGGGCAGTGCGGAATACCCACGCGCGCGTAGAGCAGGCGCAGGTAATCGTAGATTTCCGTCACCGTGGCGACGGTGGAACGCGGGTTTTTGCTCGTCGTCTTCTGGTCGATGGAAACGGCGGGGGACAGACCGTCGATGGAATCCACGTCGGGCTTTTCCATCTGCCCCAGGAACTGGCGTGCGTAGGAAGACAGCGATTCCACGTAGCGGCGCTGCCCTTCCGCGTAGATGGTGTCGAAGGCCAGCGAGCTTTTACCCGAGCCGGAAAGCCCCGTGAACACGACGAGCTTGTCGCGCGGTATCTCCACGTCGACGTTTTTCAGGTTGTGCTGACGGGCACCTTTTATGACGATCTTGTCCGATGACATAGGCTGTTTCTCGATTCTTGCGGTCATGTTCTTCCTGCAGACGAAGTCCGCGAGATTGCAGTATAGAACATCTGTTCGTTTTATGTGAGCGCGTAGGCGCATTTGGCGATGAGCAGCACGCACTCTAGCAGAATACCCAGCCCGATAAGGTAAGATGTAATGTTGATGTCATGGAACATCTGCGCGCAAGGGCGTCTCGCTCTTGCCGGCTTGCAAAGAGTTGGAAACAATGACGCAAAATACAGGCAACAATGTCGCGCTATCGTCGTTCGTGACAAGGGTTAGCTAAAAGCGGCGCACGGTGCTGCCGCGATGTGTAAGGAGCTGTTCATATGGCGCAAGACACGAGCAAGATTTACGGGAGCCTCGTCTTCAACGACAAGGTGATGCGGGAGCGCCTCCCCAAGCCCGTCTACAAGAGCCTGCATGAGACCATCGAGAACGGCACGGCGCTTGACGAGGACGTTGCCAACGCGGTGGCGCATGCGATGAAGGAATGGGCGGTCGAAAACGGCTGCACGCATTACACGCACTGGTTCCAGCCGCTGACGGGCACCACGTCCGAGAAGCACGACGCCTTCGTCGACCCGAACGGGGACGGCACGGCCATCATGTCGTTTTCCGGCAAGGAGCTGATCCTGGGCGAGCCGGACGCCTCGTGTTTCCCCTCGGGTGGCTTGCGCGCCACCTGCGAAGCCCGCGGCTACACCGCGTGGGACCCGACGAGCTACGCCTTCATCAAAGACGAAGTCCTGTGCATCCCCACGGCGTTCATCTCCTACACGGGCGAGGCGCTTGACAAGAAGACGCCGCTGCTGCGCTCCATGCGCGCCATCTCCGACCAGACCAAGCGCGTGCTCGCCTGCTTCGGCATCACCGACGTGCCGCAGGTCGTCACCACCGTCGGCGCGGAGCAGGAGTACTTCCTCGTGAAGCTCGAAGATTACGCCGCCCGTCCGGACCTGGTGCTGTGCGGCCGCACGCTGTTCGGCGCCGCGCCGGCCAAGGGCCAGGAGCTTGAAGAGCATTACTTCGGCGCCGTGCGCGAGACGGTCAGCGACTTCATGAAGGAAGTCGACGACGACCTGTGGAAGCTCGGCGTGGACGCCAAGACCAAGCACAACGAGGTCGCGCCTGCCCAGCACGAAATCGCGCCGATTTTCGCGCGTTCCACCACGGCGATCGACAACAACCTGCTCACGATGGAAATCCTGCGCAAGGACGCCCCGCACCACGGGCTGTACTGCCTCATCCGCGAAAAGCCCTTCGAGGGCGTGAACGGCTCGGGCAAGCACAATAACTGGTCCATCGCCACGCCGGACATGAACCTGCTCAACCCCGGCCCTGACCCTGCCAACAATACCGTCTTCATGCTGACGCTGGCCGCCGTCATCCAGGCCGTCGACGACTTCCAGGAAATCCTGCGCGCGACGGTCGCCTCTGCGGGCAACGACCACCGTCTGGGCGCCAACGAGGCACCGCCCGCCATCGTCTCCATCTTCCTGGGCGACGAGCTGGGCGCTATCGTGGACGCCATCGCCGAGGGCGTGACGCCGCATGACCACAAAGGCAAGGCCATGGACCTGGGCGCGGACGTCCTGCCCAAGGTGAGCCAGGACAACACCGACCGCAACCG
>CASDTD010000129.1 GCA_949283445.1 uncultured Coriobacteriia bacterium
GCTGCGAGATGGATTTCGAAAGCGCCGATTGGCTGACGTACAACGCCTTGGCCGCCTTGGAGAAGTTCAGCGTGCGCGCGACCTCGAGAAAGTACTGCAATTGCTTGAATGTCAAGGTGGTTTTCCTCCTGGCGTGGGAACGGCTCCGCAACCGGCTATTACTTTTTTTCATAACATCTTCGATTATACATATTTCCATTTCTGTTGTGGCGAATTTACAGTTTGCAGTGGCAATCAAAGCACCTGAAATCTTTGGTTTCCAACCGGCGACCAAGCTGTTTCTTGACATGAGGACTAATCATGGGTTCGGTCGCTTGCATACCAGAATCAGTTTCGAGGAAAGGACTGTTTTCAGCATGGATATGAACGCATGGGTCGCCGACGCGATCGCCGCAGAAAAGAAGCAGGCACTCCCGGTTCTCTCGTTCCCTGCCATCCAGAAGATGGGCATTACCGTCAAGGAGCTCATCGCCTCTGCAGACAAGCAGGCTGAGGCAATGAAGGTCATCGCCGATTCGTTCCCCACGGCCGCGGCCGTCTCCTTCATGGACCTCTCTATCGAGGCCGAGGCGTTCGGCAGCCAGATCGTCGTTTCCGACGAAGAGGTCCCCACGGTCGTGGGCTCCATCGTCGACGAGGATTCCGACCCTGACGAGCTTGCCGTTCCCGAGGTCGGCGCAGGGCGCACGGGGCTGGCCGTCGAGGCCATTCGCGAGGTGTCCTCCCAGATCAACGACCGTCCGGTGCTGGCTGGCATGATTGGCCCGTTCTCTTTGGCCGGTCGTCTCATGGACGTCAACGAGATCATGCTGCTGTGCTATGACGAGCCCGAGCTGGTCAAGGCCGTCCTGTCCAAGTGCTCCGAGTTCCTCACCGCCTATGCCAAGGCCTTCGAGGCCGCCGGTGCCGATGGCGTTGTCATGGCCGAGCCGCTGGCCGGTCTTCTGGCTCCGGACCTGCTGGGCGAGTTCTCCACGCCGTTCGTGAAGGACATCATCGACGCGGTTCAGACCGACGAGTTCATCGTGGTCTACCACAACTGCGGCTCTTCTGTCGTCAAGGCTGCCGATTCCGTCGTGGCCACCGGTGCCAAGGCGTTCCACTTCGGCAACGCCATCGACATGGCAGACATCCTGCCGCTCATGCCCTCCGATGTGCTGGTCATGGGCAATGTCGATCCCGCCGGCCAGATCCGCATGGGCACGCCCGAGTCGGTGCGCGAGGCCACGCTTGGCGTGATGGAGAAGTGCACGAGCTACCCGAACTTCGTCATCTCCTCGGGTTGCGACATCCCGCCGATGGCTCCGTGGGACAACATCCAGGCGTTCTTCAACGCGGTTGACGAGTTTTACGCGAAATAAACGTCGCATCAGGAGATTTCCCGACGTGAACGAAATGGAATACAAAGCGGCAATCGAGGAGTGCGGTTTCGACTGCGTGGGGCAATGCCCTGCATCGGAGCTGCAGGTTCGCGAAGAGGTGCGCGACATGTGCGCTGCCGACCGCTGCAAGATGTACGAGAAGAACTGGGCCTGCCCGCCGCATTGCGGCACGATCGAAGATTTCGCCGCGCAGTTTTCCGCGCGCACGACATGCTACGTGCTGCAGACGGTGGGCGAGCTCGAAGACGAGTTCGACGTCGAGGGCATGCTGGCGGCCGAAGACCTGCAGGGCAAGCGTATGCGCAAGCTCGCGGGTTTGGTCGCCGCCGATGCGAACGCGCTGGTGCTCGACGCCGGCCCGTGCACGATTTGCCCCGAATGCACCTGCCCTGACGAGCCTTGCCGGTTCCCCGACAAGCGCCTGGTGTCCATGGAGTCGTCTGGCCTCGTAGTCAGCGACGTGTGCACGAGCGCGGGCATTCCCTACAACCACGGCAAGGGCAAAATCGCTTACACGGGGTGCTTGGTCGTATGAGCAGCATCATCGTGAAATCGCTGCCCGCCGAGGGGCAGACGCTTCTTGACACGCTGCGGCAAGAGGGCATAGATGTGCCGTCTCCCTGTGGCGGTGCGGGTACCTGCGGGAAGTGCAAGGTGCATGTCGTCTTTCCGGACGGTACCGAAGAAGATGTGCTCGCGTGCCAGACTGTTGCCGCAGAGGGCATGAGCGTGACTGTTCCCGATTCGACGGAGAACGCCGCTGCCGACATGGAAGTGAGCTTGGGCGGTGCGGATGCGAACAACGCCTGGCGCTCCGATGCGGAAGGACTGGGGCTGGCGTTCGACGTCGGCACGACGACGCTCGTCGCCCGGCTCTACGACCTGCACACGGGCGCCGTCCTGGCAAACGTCGGTGCGGCCAACCCCCAGCGCTCGTTCGGTGCTGACGTCATCTCGCGCATTTCTGCCGTGGGTAAGGGGCACCTGGAGGAGCTGCACGCGTCTGTGAACGAGGCGCTTGCCGGCCTTACCGCC
>CASDTD010000130.1 GCA_949283445.1 uncultured Coriobacteriia bacterium
GTCGTACAACAACATTCTGGACACGGACGCGTGCTGGTCGCTCGTGCGCGAGTTCGACGAGCCGGCTGTTGTCATCTTGAAGCATCAGAACCCCTGCGGCTCTGCCGTGGCGGCCACGGTGGAGGAGGCCTACGACAAGGCGTTCGCCTGCGACCCGAAAAGCGCTTTCGGCGGCATCATCGCGGCCAACGTGCCGGTGACCTGCGCCATGGTCGACCACATCCATGAAAACGGGCAGTTCGTCGAGGTCGTCATCGCGCCTGATTACGAAGACGGCGCCGTCGAGAAGCTTTCCGAGAAGAAGAACGTCCGCGTGCTGCGCACGGGTGGCGTCGACGCGCCGGCTGCCGTCGAGTTCCGCAGCGTGGACGGTGGCATGCTCGCGCAATGCGTCGACCGCGTGACCGAAGGCCCCGACGACTTCACGGTACCTACCAAGCGCAAGCCGACCGACGAGGAGATGCATGAGCTGTTGTTTGCTTGGCGCGTGTGCAAGGGCGTGAAGTCCAACGCGATTCTCGTTTCCAAGAACCATGCCGGCATCGGCATGGGGCCCGGTCAGCCCAACCGCGTCGACTCTGCGGAAATCGCCTGCAAGCGCGCACACGAGGCGTGCGAGCGCATGGGCGTTGAGGCGACGGGGCTCGTAGCGGCATCTGACGCGTTCTTCCCCTTCCGCGACAATGTGGACACGCTGGCAAGCTACGGCGTGACCGCCATCATCCAGCCGGGCGGCTCCATCCGCGACGAGGAGAGCATCCAGGCGGCCGACGAGCACGGCATTGCCATGGTGTTCACGGGGCACCGTCACTTCAGGCACTAGGCGGCACGGCAAGCGCGTATGCGCGACGCGATTTCAGCGGCTCGCGGGGTTTTCCGCGGGCCGCTTTCGTTTTGGTGCGGGCTTGCGTACCAAGCTCCGTACAGACGAGTGCCTTGGCGACAACATTTCGTCCTTTTTACGACAGGCGGGTGGCTTCGCGACACTTGGAGGCTGAAATCGAGCTCTTGCTGTCGCGAAGTCACCCGTGTGCGAAATGTCAGGCAGAATAATGTCGCGAATGCGCTCGTTTGCGCGAGGACGTCGTGTCATCCGGTAGCTTCCCGCATGCAACCGTGTATGATGCTGCACGATGTCGTTCACATCAGGAGGTTCTCATATGCCCAAAGCGCTCAAGCGCACGCTGCAGGTCATCGGCGCTATCGTCGCGTTCGTGCTCGTCGTCGTGCTGGCGTACGCCATCTACATCACAGCCAGCTACAACCGTATCGACGACCATCAGGCGCTCGAGGTGGAAAACGCCACTGCTGTCGAGGGCAATACGCCATTGAAGTGCGGAGATGAATACACGGCGCTCACCTACAACATCGGCTTCGGCGCCTATTCGCCCGACTACACCTTCTTCATGGACGAGGGCATCATGGCAGATGGCACCAAGACAGTGGGCAGCTCGGGCAAGGCGAAAAGCCAGCAGACGGCCGAGGCCAACACGCAAGGCACCATACAGGTGGCGCGCGAACACGAGGCTGACTTCATGCTGTTCCAGGAGGTTGACACGAATTCCGACCGTAGCTTCCACATAAACCAGAAACAGCAGCTGGAAGACGCGTTCGCGGATAAGGCGGGCGTGTTCGCCGTCAACTTCCACAGTGTCTTTCTACCGCTGCCTATAACCGACATGCACGGCGTGGTCAACGCGGGCATGCTCACGCTTTCCGATATGCAGGTGGCTTCTGCCGAGCGGCGCAGCTATCCGGTTTCGGACGCGTGGCCCACGAAGTTCTTCGACCTCGACCGCTGCTTCATGGTCACGCGCTTCGCGGTCGAGGATGGCCACGAGCTCGTGCTCGTGAACAGCCATATGTCCGCCTACGACGAGGGCGGCACGATTCGCGCCCAACAGCTCGCGATGCTTTCCGGTGTGCTTGAGGAGGAGGCTGCCAAGGGCAACTACGTCATCGTCGGCGGGGATTGGAACCATGCGCTGTGCGGCAGCGTCGATATGTACGAGTCGCAGCAGCAGATCCCGGAGTGGGTCTCGACGCTTGACGATGCCGACCTTCCGCAAGGCTTTTCCATTGTGCGTGCGGATAACATCGAAGAAGTTGCTACGTGCCGGGGTGCCGACATTCCCTATGAGAAGGGCGTGACGTACCGCACGACGGTGGACGGGTTCATCGTTTCCAGCAACGTGAAGGCTCGGGCGCAAAATATCGAGACGGAGTACGCGTACAGCGATCACAACCCAGTGCGGCTCACGTTTACGCTGGGGCAGTAGCATAGGGCCATGTGACGGACGGGGCATCCGCCCCTGGTGCGGTTCTGCGCTACAATCGTGCGGACAATCTGGCAAACAGGAGATTCGAAAACACATGGCAGATGACATGACCGAAGACAAGATGCCCTTCAACATCGTGGGCGAGGACATCGAGAAGAAGGCGGAAGAGCAGGCAGAGCTCGAGGCGGAATGGCGCGAGAAGAACCTTCCGGCTGAAAAGCTGCTGTTCCACTGGCGCTATGCGTCGCGCAAGATTCAGCTCTACGAGCGCCGGCTGCGCTCGCTTGCCGCGTTTAACGTGGGGCCGGCTGTGCAGGCGTGGGTGCGCTCCCGCCTGGAGTGGATGCAGGACAACCGCCTGTACGAGCAGCCTGATGGCGTGCTCGAGCTGTCCATCGACCCGGAAGGCGATGTCGCCATGCGCATGTTGCCCGTGACGCCGGCGCCCGCGTTCGACGAGGGCTCGCTTTCCTGGGAGGGCGATGAACTCGCAGGGTGTGCGCTCGAGGGCACGCTGTGGGTGCTGCGCGAGCAGCGCGCGCACGTGGTCCCCGCAGACATCAGGCACGCGGCCGACACCTTCACGCGCGATTTGGTGACGACGCTGGGCGCGACCATGGACGAGACGCCCGTTACGCGCGGTATGCTCGATGGCGCGGAGATTTTCGTTATCAGCGACGAGCATGGTATCGTGCCGTGCGAAGGTCATGACGGCACCATGACGGGCAAGCTTTCCTCTTGCTTCGACAAACTGTGGTCTGCGCGTTAGGCGCATCCGCTTCAAACACCCTTCGACCGAGGAGCATTTCATGGCACTTGAACCGGAACAGATAGTCGAGACTATCCAGATGGTAACGCAGGAGCATCTGGACATCCGCACCATCACGCTCGGGCTTAACCTACGCAGTTGCGTCCATGAGGATATCGATGTCATGGCGCGTCGCGTTTACGACCGCCTGACGACCGCTGCAGAGCATCTCGTCCCGACGGCAGAGCAGCTCGAGCGCGAGTACGGCATTCCCATCGTGCACAAGCGTATCTCTGTCACCCCCATCGCGGAAATCTGCGGCGCGACCAAGGTAGAGGACCTGACCCCCATCGCGGTAGCGCTCGACAACGCGTCCAAGGAAGTCGGCGTCAACTTTGTCGGCGGCTTCACGGCGCTGGTGCAGAAGGGCGCGAGCGACAGCGACCGTCGCCTCATCAACAGCATTCCGCATGCGCTGTCTGTCACCGACAACGTGTGTTCTTCGGTGAACGTCGGCTCGACGCGTGCCGGCATCAACATGGACGCCGTGCTGCGCATGGCGCAAGTCGTGCGCGAGACGGCCGAGGTCACGGCCGACCGCGATTCCATCGGCTGCGCCAAGCTCGTCGTGTTCTGCAACATGGTGGAGGACAACCCCTTCATGGCAGGTGCTATGCACGGCAGCGGGGAGGCCGACGAGGTCATCAACGTCGGCGTCAGCGGTCCCGGCGTGGTTCACGCCGTGCTGGCGGACATGCCGAAAGACGCGTCCATCATGGAGATTGCCGAGGCCATCAAGGCAACGACCTTCAAGATCACGCGCGCCGGCGAGCTTGTCGCGCGCGAGGCAGCCAAGCGTCTGGGCTACCAGAAGGGCATTCTCGACCTCTCGTTGGCGCCTACGCCCGCCCGCGGCGATTCCGTCGCCGATATCCTTGAGACCATCGGTGTCGGGCAGGTGGGAGGCCCCGGCACGACGGCGGCGCTCGCGCTGCTCAACGACGCGGTCAAGAAGGGCGGCGTCATGGCGAGCTCCAGCGTCGGCGGTCTTTCCGGCGCATTCATCCCGGTGAGCGAGGACGCGGGCATGATTCGTGCGGCCGAAGACGGCGCGCTTTCCATCGAAAAGCTCGAGGCCATGACCAGCGTGTGCTCGGTCGGCCTGGACATGATCGCCATCCCCGGCGATACGACGGTCGAGACCATCGCCGGCATCATCGCCGACGAAGCTGCCATCGGCCTCATCAACAACAAGACCACTGCCGTGCGCGTCATCCCCGCCGTGGGGCGCAAGGCGGGCGAGACCTTGGAGTTCGGCGGGTTGTTGGGGAGTGCGCCCATCATGCCAGTCAACACGCATGCCGGCACGGTGTTCGCGCATCGTGGGGGTAGGTTCCCCGCGCCGCTCAACTCGCTCAAGAACTAGGATTGCGAGCGCCGAAGTCTGAAAGCCAACCCATGGGGCGTATCTCGTGGGTTGGTATCATCCTCGTGTGTTTCCAAACAGAGCATTCTGTACTGTAATCGAGCCCATTCAAGGCTGAAAAACGCACAGGATGCTCCGTTTGCATCTGCGCTCCGACGCTGTCCTGCCCTCGTCCCGAAGCCTAGTCCGCTTCCGTCGCGTGAGCGCAGATTCTCTGGGCCTTATGTCAAAAAATGCGCTCCTGGTGACTTTTGCGCCTTCGGATTTCACTTGATTTACTGCCAAATCGGCATATTTGGACGATTCACGCCAAAAAGGATACGCCTGGTAACCCTTTTGCCTTGCACGAGGGGTCACCACGCGGATCTTTTTTGGCGCAGGTTCTCCAGAAGCATGTCGCGCGAAGGGCTCTCATCAGGGGCGCTCTTGGTTTCCGCTGCATGCTTGCGTCATCCCGCATATGCCCATACTATGGGTAAATCCCAGTTCAGGAGGGGTTTATGACAGGAGCACGCAAAGGGAGCGGCAAGTTGCGTCAAGGGCTGAGCCGTTGCTTTTCGAATATCGACCGGCAATGGCCATCTGTGAAGTTCTGCAGTCTGGGCTTTTACAGCGCGTGGATTCTGCTGATGATGGGCGGCGCTGGCGTCGGGTCGGGACCATCTGGCCTTGATACCGGCAGCGCGAACAATCTGCTGTACCTGAGTTCGGGCATCCCCTTGACGGTCGTTCTCATCGTCTGCGGCATTGCCGGCAAGCGCATCGAGCCGTACATCTCCCGTGGACCGCTCGTGCCCATCATGGCGCTTCTTGCTTCGGCGTGCACGTTTTTCGTCGTGGAAGAGAACGTGACCCTGGGGCTTGCCCCGTTCGTGGCGGCTTCCGCGTGCACGGGCGTCGGTACAGCGTTTCTGTGCCTGCGCCTGGGGCACATGTACAGCACGCTCGATAGTAAGCGGGTGTTCTTCACGACGTTTGCCTCTGCCTTGTTCGCGAACTTGCTCTACTTCATGTGCGTGG
>CASDTD010000131.1 GCA_949283445.1 uncultured Coriobacteriia bacterium
CCGCCGTCCCACACGAGGTCGACCTGGGAGAACCCCCGTGCACCATAGGCGGTGTGCGCCTCGACGGCGGCGCGTTCGAGCTCGCTTCTGATCGCCTGGGCGTTGGCCTCGTCGTCGGAAAGCTCTGACAACGGCACGGGCTTTTCCTGCGCGGCACCGGGCATGACGGGCGGGAGGGCGATGGCATACTGCCCCTGGCCCAAGACGGCGATGCTCACGTGCACGCCCTCGACCCATTCCTGCACGAGCACCGCGTCGTCGACCCCGCACATCATGTCGAGCTGCTCGCGCAAATCCTCGAAATCGGAGACCTGCACGCTCCCCCACTGCACGCCCTGGTGGAGCATGCGCACTATCAGCGGGTAGCCGCCGAAGACGCGTTCGACGACCCCGGGAAGGCAGGCGCGCAACCCCAGGTCTTCGTATGTCTCCCGCGTGAGGACGAGCCCCGTCGGCACCTGGGCGCTGCCGAACGTCCCGCTGTTCAGAAGCTGCAGTGCCCCGATGGCGGGCGCGAGCGTCGAGCGGTCGTGCGCCTGGACACGGGAACGCGCCGACGACCCGATGTAGGGAATGCCCAAGATGTCGAGCATCGACTCGAAGGTGCCGCTCTTCACCTGCCGATCGGCGCACTCGTCGTCTGCATAGACGATGGCGACATCGAACGTGGAAGCATCCAGCACGATGGCGAGTTCGGCGCAGGCGAAGCGCAGCTCGACCTCGTGACCCAGGGCAGCGAGCCGTTCGGCAAAGGCATTGGCGCCTTCATCGCCAAGCTGCGCTATGACGACGACCTTGTACGGCATCTTTCCTCCTTGCATCCGTCTGGAAGGCAGCAGCGCGTACGGGACACGCTGCCGTATCGTCGCCTACATGATAGCGCGTATGCGTGACACGGATTCTCGCGCATCGGGAGCCTGCGCGTCATCTGCACTCGCCGCCCACTCCACGAGCAAGCACGCCTCCTTGACGGCCTGCAAGGCGACGAGGTCGTCGACGAACGTGACCGTCGTGCGCATGAGGGCGATGCCCCGGGGACGCGTGACGGCGAGTTCCTCGAGCCAAGACGTGTGCCCGATGAACTGTGGCATCGGGTTTGCCCCGCGATACGCCTGCCCCTGCAATTCGATGATGACGTGTTCCAGAAGGTGCGCGAGTTCGGTGCCCACGACCTCGTCGCCGAAGTGCGGCCCTTCAGCGCTCTTGTTCACGCACAGGTGATGGGGCAGGTTGGGCAGCAGCGCGCAGATACGCCGGGCACACGCTTCGCTCACGTGCAGTTGAGACAAGGCGATGGCCACCTCAAGGTCAAGGCGCCCCTCCCGCACGCGTATGTGTCTGATCTGGATGGCCGGCATGGCCGTGCGTTAATCGACGACGCGGTATTCGACCTCGCCAACGCCGTCGAACCCGAGCGCCCAGGCAACGGCGGGCTGCAGGTCGAGCTCGCGTCCCTCGACATAGGGGCCGCGATCGCACACTTCCGCGTTGACGAGCTTGCCCTTGTACATAACCTGAATCTTCGTGCCGAGCGGCAGCGTCTTGTGGGCGACACCCATCGACTTCGACGTCACCTTCGAGCCGTCTGCGCAGCCAGACCCCATGAGCCCGTCGCCGATGCCGTAGGTGCTCGCATGGCAGGCGTTCCACGTCACGTTCCCGCGCAGGGTCTTGCAGTACTTCTTCGCGTCGACTGCCTTGCTGCGTGCCAGCTCCTTGTCGAGCGCGTACTTGTCTTTCGCCAGCGCATCGGCCTGCGCGACCGTGTACTCGGGCATGCTGCGGTCCGTAGCCTGCGTGAGCTGCGTGGACGCGGCGATGTCATCGTTCAGCCCGACGTTCGCGGCCACAGGCGCATCCGTCGTCTCGATGCTGTGCGTGAAGGCGGTATCGTCCGCCGCACCGCCGAATGCGGCAAGAGCGGTGGAGCCCATTCCCAGAACCAGGGCCGCGCTGACGGCGAGCGCCGCGACGGCCTTTTTTGTCTTTTTCTTCCCAAACATGGCTAAAAACCCTAGCGAAAGCCGTTAAGGAATTGCAAATGGTTGTGAAGGGTCTATGAATGTCAATTGGGTTTCTGTTGAGATTCTGTGAAGCAGGCAGGGCGAACGGCGGTACTTGTGAAGGGGATGTGGAGAAAACGGCCCTAACCGCAAGCGCCCGCAGCACACGAGATGCTGCAGGCGCCTGGCACTACGGTTATGAAAAAGACGCGCTATTCGACTCTGGTGCCGCAGTTCTTGCAGAACTTATTGCCCGGTTTCAAAGGCGTGCCGCAGGAAACGCACACCGGCTGAGCGGCTGGGGGTTCCGGTTCTGGTTCTGGCACAGGTACCGGCTCCACCACCAGCTCCGGTTCGGGTTCAGGGCCGGGCGCGGGTTCCGGCTCCGGCTCCTGCTTCGTCGCGGGCTCGGGCACCGGCAGCTCGACAGCCACCGGAGCGCCGACGGGCTCGGGGATGCCAGCGACGACAGCATCAGCCGCCGGAGCTTGCGGCTCGGCCGCCTCGATTTTCGCACCGCACGACATGCAGAACAGGTCTCCCGCATTGATATCGGCCCCGCATGACGGGCACGTCGGCCCAGAGGCACTCTCAACAGGAGCGCTCGCTACCGGCACCGGCTCTATTTTGGCGCCGCAGGACATGCAGAACAGGTCGCTTTCGCCAACCGCCGCCCCGCATGACGGGCACACCGCGCCTGCGGGCGTGGGGGCACCAGCCGGTTGGGCGGGACGCGTTTGGGCAGCCGGCGTTCCGCATCCGCTGCAGAACAAGTCCGCCTCGGTCATGCGGGCACCGCAAACAGCGCAGGAGAAGGAATGCGCAGCAGCGGAATCGGCCTCCGCCTCCGCCTTGATATCTGCCAGCTCCTTCTGGATTCTGGCACGTTCCTCGTCACAGGCGGCGATGCTGTCGTACAGCTCCTCACGCCCCTCCCTCAAAGCGGGGTTGTCTTTCGTCACCTCGTACAAGCTCGCACCCAGCTGCGCGGCAAAACCCTGCCGACGCTTGTTGACATCGTTCATCTGCGAGTTGAGCTTGATTTCGCGGGTCTTGCGGCCAGCCGCGTTCGTGCCGCGATCGATGGCAGAAGAGACGTTGTCGATGAAACCCATACCATGCCCCTCTCTCGTGAAGCGCGCCGCTGCGCTAACCTTCGGCAAGCTCCTTCTTGTAGTCCACAATAGCCTTGCGGTATTCGGGCATCGCGACGCCCAGAATCTGCGTAGCCAGGATGGCGGCGTTTTTCGCGCCGTTGATGGCAACGCAGGCCAGCGGCACACCCGTCGGCATCTGCACGGTGGAAAGCAGCGAGTCCATGCCGCCCAAATCGCTCGTCTTCATGGGAATGGCCACCACCGGCAGCGGCGTGTGCGAGGCGACGACCCCGCCCAGCGCGGCAGCCTTGCCAGCGCCGGCGATGATGACCTTCAGACCGCGCTCTTCGGCGCTCGTCGCCCAATCGCGCACGTCATCGGGGTTGCGGTGCGCGGAATGGACCACCAGCTCGTAGGGGACGCCGAACTTCTCGAGCATCTCCTTGCACCCGTCCATCGCGGGCAGGTCCGACTTGGAACCCAAAATGATGCCGACCAGCGGCTTTGCTTCGCTCATACCTCGTACCTTTCTTCTCGTCTCTCTTCGTTCAACGCCCGC
>CASDTD010000132.1 GCA_949283445.1 uncultured Coriobacteriia bacterium
GACGAGCGCCACAAGTGGGTGAACCTCAAGCAGGGGCGCTCGATGATTGGCGTGTACTTGACCAACGAGCAGGCGGCGCAGATCGAGACGTATGGGTCCTACACGACGACAGGCGACACGGTCACAGTGCGGGGTGTCTACCACCTGGCGTGCCACGAACACGCCGACGAGCTCGAGGTGCATGCCAATTCCGTCGAGCTTGCCGTGCCCGGTTCCGAGCGCGTGCATGCATGGTCGAAGTTCCTTCTAATTGCGGGGCTTGTGCTCATCGTCATCGGGGTGGGCATCAGCATCGTGCAGTATTTGGTGCTCAAACGCAGCAACTTGAATATACTCCCCCGGCTTTGGCGTTAGAATACGGGGATATGCGTGAGAACGACATGAGGAAGGAGGGCACTGTGAAGCCGACGCTCGAACGGGTAAAGAAAAAGACGCGTCACCCCTTCAAGGGGCTGGTCACGGTCCTCCTCGCCGTCTTGGGGTACCTCGCCTTTCTGGCCGTCGTCGCGTTCCTGGTCAACTGGGTCATGAGTTAGGCGCGTTACGTGATTTACCGGCTGACCTTATCCGACTGGCGCACCATCGGCCATTACCTTGGGTTTCTCATCTTGCTCGTCGCCTTGGCCCAGGCAGTCCCGTTGTGTGTGGGCATTGCCATGGGCGAATACGCGGCCGCTGCAGACTTCCTGTTCTCCATAGGGGCCTGCCTGATGGCCGGGGGCCTGCTCGCCTTGCTGCGGGTCGAATCGGGGTCGCTCGACTGGCATCAGTCGCTGGTCATCACGGGGCTGTGCTGGATGGTGCTCTCGTTGTTCAGTGCCGTTCCGCTGTATCTTTCGGGCAGCTACCTGAGCTATTTCGACGCGTTTTTCGACACGGTGTCCGCATATACCACGACGGGGCTGTCGCTGTGCGTCGATGTCGACCACATGGCCGCCTGCGTTGCCCTGTGGCGCACCATCATGCACCTCATCGGCGGCATCGGCGTCGTCGTCATCGCTTTGGCGCTCGGCGTGTTCGGGACGGGCATGGCGGCTGCGGCGCTGTATCATGCCGAGGCTCGAAGCGGGCAGGTCATGCCCGAGATCAAGCAGACCTCGCGCTTCATCATCGTGCTCGCGGCGGTCATCGTCATCGTGGGAACGACCGTGAGCTTCATCACGCTGCTACTTTCTGGCTTTTCGCCCGGCAGCGCGTTTTTCCACGCGTTTCTGGTCACGGCTTCTTCCTTTTCTACGGGCGGCATGGGCAACCATTCTCTGGGCATCATGTATTTCCATTCGTGGCCGCTCGAGGTCATCACCCTCGTGCTCGCGGTGTTCGGCTGCATCAACTTCGTCTTGTACGGCGATCTTTGGAAGGGCAAGACGCGGGGGTTCTTCAAAGACATCGAAATCAGGACCCTGGCGGTTTGGGTGCTCGCGCTCGTGCTGCTGATGGCGTTTGCGCTCGCGGGCAACGAGTACTTCAGCACCTTCGCCTCGGAGTTGCGCCGTGGCATTTATACCTTGCTCTCGGGGGCGTTCAACTTGGGCTTTTCGACGATTTACCCAGGGCAGATACTGTTTGCCATGGGGTCGGGAGCGCTGTTCGTGTGCGTCATCTCCATGCTCGTCTGCGGCTCCATGTCGTCGGCATCGGGCGGCATCAAGGCGCTGCGTGTGGGCGTCGTCGCGCGTTCCGTCGTGCAGAGCATCCGCGAGGCTCTTGCCCCCGACCGCGCCCGTCCACGCACCTTCTACTACCACCATGGCAAGCGCCTGCTCAGGTCCGAGCTCGTCTCTTCGGCCATGATCATCATGTTGCTCTATATCATCACGTGCTGCGTTGGCGCCGTGGTCGGCATCGCCCATGGCTACGACGCCCTGCCCGCCATCTTCGATTCTGTGTCGGCGACGTCGAACACGGGGCTTTCCATGGGCGTCGTCGGTGTCGACATGCCGCTTTCGCTCGAGGTCTGCTATATCCTGCAGATGTGGCTCGGCCGTCTGGAGTTCATCGCGGTCTTCGCCATGTTCGTGGAGTTCTTCGCGTTTCTCTCCCCGCGCAAGCGCACGTATTTTAGGAAGAGGCGCTCATGAGGCGGCTTGCGAACATCTTGGCCGCAACGGCGCTCGCCTGCGCGCTTTCAGCGCCGCTAGCCCCCTGTGCGCTGGCTGCTCCCGGTGATGCGGGCGCTTCTGATATCGGCAGCTTGTCGAGCCGGTTTTCCATGCTGGACGATCTGGCAGATTCGCGTACGCCTGATGAAAACGTCGTGATCGAGACGCATATCGGCGTCTTGACTGGCGCGAACCAGGCACTTGACAATTCCTCGGTGCGTTTCGAGGGCGAGGCCGTGGGCGAAGCGGTGTCTGCCGGGCCCGGCCTGAAGTGGGTGAGTGTGAACGATGATTCGGGCCAGGGCATCGCGGTGCTCATGACAGACGAGCAGCTGCAGGCTGTGGAATCGTACGGTAACTACCAGCAGACCGGCTCGGTCATCGAGGTCACGGGCATATACCATGTTGCCTGCGTCGAGCACCAGGGCGAGCTCGACGTGCATGCGAATTCGGTGGTGCTGGTCGAGGCGGGCGAGAAAACCGAGCATGCGGTTGGCGAGGGTAAGATCGTCGCCGCAGTGGTGATGGTCATCTTCGGCTTGTCCTTCATGGCCTGCTATTTCCTGTTGAACCGCGCTTCCAAGAAGAAAGGCGACCGATGATCCCGTTTGACCATCTGGGCTGCACGCCTGCTGTCGAGACGGCGTTCAAACGCGCCATACGCAAGCTGAAAAAAGGCGGCTGCGTTCTGGGGCGCGTGGTCTCGCTTGACCGCGGGTACCCGCTGGTGCGCGTGGAAGACGGGCAGGCCCGTGCCGAGCTTTCCACGGTCATCAAGAAAAGTGAGGACGGCATCGTCGCGGTGGGGGACTGGGTTGTCGTGAGCCGGCCACACGGGCACGAGAAAGACATCATCGAATGCGTCTTACCCCGCACGACGGAAATTGCCCGCGTGAAGCGGGTGGGGCGTGAAAAGCAGCTGCGCCGGCAGGTACTGGCAGCGAACGTGGACCGCGTGTTCGTGTGCCAGTCGCTTACCGGCGACGGGCTCGACTACAACCTGCTCGTGCGCCAGATGGCGGCGGTCGCGGGCTGTGGGGCCGAGCCCGTCTTCGTCTTCACGAAAGGTGACCTTGTCGACAAAGAGCAGGTCGACGGGTGGACGGCCAGGGTCAAAGCCATCGCGCCGGATGTGAGGATGCTGGTCATCTCCGCGAAAGACGCCTCGTCGGTCGAGAAGGTGCGGCTGCTGTGTCCTCCCGGCACGACGAGCCTTTTGCTGGGCGAAAGCGGCGTGGGCAAATCGTCGCTCGTCAACGCGCTCGTCGGCGCCGAGACCGAAGATGTGGGGGAGGTGCGCGCTTCCGACGACCGTGGACGGCATACGACGGTGGCGCGGCGCATGGTGAAAGTGCCCGGCGGTGGGCTCATAATAGACGCCCCCGGTCTGCGTACTTTGCAGATTCTGGACTTGGAGCGCAGCCTTGCCGCCGCGTTTCCGGATGTCGTCGAGGCAGCGCGCGGGTGTCGTTTCAGGGACTGCAGCCATACCGAAGAGCCGGGGTGCGTTGTGCGCGATGCGGTGCCTTCAGAACGGCTTGCCGCGTACCGGTATCTGGTCGACAGCGATTGGCGTAACAGAATATAAGCAATGCGGTGTACGGGTTTTCAAACACCGCCAAATGAATATACTTTATTGGATACAAAACATATGCGCGTAACGTCTCGTCGTGAGGAGCGAGACGTTTTGTCAAGGAAAACACTCATGCACCAGGAGGGGATTGTATGAGCAAAAGCGGCAATTTGACGGTTGTCATTCAGGCCGGAGGGGAATCGCGTCGCATGGGTCGCAGCAAGGCGACGGTGCCTTTTTTGGGCGAACCGCTTCTGTGGCGCGGCATCAACCGTCTGCTTCCGCTGGCAGACGAATTCATCATCACGACCAACGAACCGCAGAACCTCCACTTTCTGGACGATCTTGTCGACTTGGGCAAGATTCGCCTCGTGACCGACGCCTACGAGAAGCGGGGCGCCTTGCGAGGCATGTACACGGCGGTCAACGCCGCGTCGAAAGATTACGTGGCGCTTGTGGCCTGCGACATGATTTTCCCGTCCCGCAACCTCATCGCCTGGGAGCTCGAGGCACTCATGCAGACGGGCGACGACGTGGCCGTCCCGAAGACCCAGTACGGCTACGAGCCCTTCCACGGCGTGTACCGCCGCAACACCTGCCTGCCCGTCATCTTCGAGGCCGTCGAGGCGGGCGAAGACAAGGCGAACTGCTGGTTTGACAAGGTGCGCGTGCGCGAGTTCGACGGCGACATGGTCGCCTGCGCCGAGCCGCGCGGCGGCTGCTTCGTCAACGTGAACACGCCCGAGGAGCTTGCGGAGGCCGAACGCAAGATTCTCGCGGGCGATTTCCACGAGCGCGAAAATTTCGAGAACGCGTCAAGCGGCAACTGCGGGTAAGCTCATCTGCGCACTCGTTCACAAAACGGCTCGATGACAGCCCCGCTTCTTGCGGGGCTGCTTCGTCTATGCTGGACGGGCTTATGTACGCTTCACGATAACCCGCGAAAGGGCCGCCCATGTTTCTGCACGCTCTCGAGCATGCTTGCATCGACACGGTCAAGCTGTTCCCGTTTCTGCTCGTGACCTATCTGTTCATGGAGTGGCTCGAGCATGGCGCCGGCAAGAAGTTCGAGAGCGCCATCGCGCGCGGCGGCAGGTTGGGGCCGGTGTTCGGCGCGCTGCTGGGCGTCGTCCCGCAGTGTGGGTTTTCTGGCGCGGCGGCCACGTTGTACGCCGGGCGCGTCATCACCCTGGGCACCCTGTTCGCGGTGTTTCTGGCCACGAGCGACGAGATGCTGCCCATCATGATTTCCGAGGCCGCATCGCCCGTGCTCATCGCCAAAGTGCTGGCCGTGAAGGTGGTCGCCGGCATCGTGTTCGGCTTTGTGCTCGATTTCGTGCTCTTCCGCACGGGCCGCCTGCACACCGGGCTTGCGTCCAAGCGCAAACATGCGGGGCATACGGGGCATGACATCCACGAGCTGTGCGTCGAGGAAGGGTGCGCCTGCGAAGACGACCATGATGCCGAGGCGCATCATGTTGACGAGGACAATCACGCGCATGACTGCGGTCATGATCACGCGTGCGGCCATGGGCACGGACATGGTGGTTCCATCTTCCTCCCCGCGTTGAAGCACTCGCTTTCCGTTACGGTGTTCGTGCTCGTCATCACCCTGCTCATCGAGCTCGTCGTCGAGATGGGCTTGGAAGACGCTTTGGCAAACATCACGAACGTGCCGTATCTGAGCGCCGTCGTCACGGGCTTCTTCGGCTTCATACCCAACTGCGCTATTTCCGTGGGTGTGACGCAGCTGTACCTGGATGGGCTTTTGGGCGGCAGCGCGCTCGTCTCGGGCTTGTGCGTGAACGCGGGCATTGGCCTGCTGGTGTTGTTCCGCACGAACCGCGATTTCAACGAGAATCTCAAAATCATGGCCGTCTTGCTGGTCATGGGCGTGCTGACGGGTTTCATCGTCGAGGCACTGGGGCTGCTGTAGCTGGTGGCATGCACGTTCCACGAACTTTTGCCCCACCGGCATTTCCTGCGGGGTTCGTATCTGGGGCAACAGCTCTTCAATTTGCCGAAATCCGTGTTGTGGGCAGTGCCGCTTGGGGCAAAACCTCAGCAACTATGCAAACGCAGATCTTCGGTCGGGGTACCCCGGGGCAAAAACTCGTGAAACGTACACTTACCACGACTTGTCTGGTAACGCGTGGGCGTCGGCACGCTGAAACGCCGCTGAAATCTGGAGGCGAATTTGCCATCCTCGCTTGTTTGAGTGCGCTCAGCGTCTATAACTAGAGCAGACACGAAACGAAACGTGCGCTGGCAAAGCGCATTGCAGACGAAAGGAACCGTATCATGAGCGATTTCAGGAGCGAGACGCCCACTCCGCCCGAAGGCGCGACGGCGTATCCACCCAATGCCGGGTCGACGGGCACGGGAGTGGCGAATGCGACAACAGTCGGGACGGGGGCTGCGCATGCGGCCGCTCCGGCAAACGCCCCGCAATCGGACAAAGAGCGCAAGAAGGAAGAGAGGCGTGCGGCGAAAAAGCAGCGCAAGGCCAGCGGCGCCAGTGGCGACTTCTGGAAGTCGTTTGCCTCGGGTGCTGTGGGTGCTGTGGTCATCTTGGCGCTTGTGGGCGCGCTTTGGGCATGGACGCCGTTGTTCAACGGCATGAAGGGCGGCAACGTCAGCAGCCCGGGCGGCACCATCTCCATCGAGAATTCCGACGACGCGACCCTGGCGCAGGCGGTCGCCGCCAAGGCCATCGATTCTGTGGTCACCATCTACACATACTCTGACAATTCGGCCTGGAACCGCTATTTCGACAGCAACAGCTCGTCTAATTCCCCCAGCGCGCTCGGCTCGGGTGTCATCATTTCCGAAGACGGGTACATTCTCACCAACTATCATGTGGTCGAGAACATTTCACGGGCCGTCGTCAAGCTGGGCGACCAGCAGTACGAGGCCACTGCCGTCGGGGCCGACCCCGAAACCGACCTCGCCGTCATCAAGATCGACGCGCACGGCCTGACGCCCATGGAATGGGGCGATTCGAGCAAGCTCACGGTGGGCGAGTGGGTCATGGCCATCGGTTCCCCGTATGGGTATGAGAACACGGTCACCACGGGCATCGTCTCGGCGCTCTACCGTTCCGACGTCCTTTCCGATTCGACGGGGCTGGGCACTACGGTGTACACGGACATGATTCAGACCGATGCCGCCATCAACCCCGGCAATTCCGGTGGTGCGCTCGTCGACGATGAGGGAAAGCTCATCGGCATCAACACCTACATCTCCTCGACGTCGCAGTCGAGTGCGGGCCTGGGCTTCGCGATTCCCGCAAGCGACGCCAAGCAGATTGCCGATCAGCTCATGCAGGGCAAGGAAGTCACGCACGCGCTTCTCGGCATCAGCATGATGGACGCCGCCAACGCGCAGGGCGTCGAGGTTGCCGCTGTCTACAAGGGCACGGGTGCGGACAAGGCCGGCCTGCACACGGGCGATGTCATCACCAAGATTGACGGCAACGCGGTTACGAGCACTAACGACGTGAGCGTCGCCGTAAGCTCCAAGGCGCCTGGCGACACGATGTCCGTCACCTACCAGCGCGACGGCAAAGAACAGACGACCAAGGTCACGCTGGGCTCCGACAGCGACCAGACGACGGAGTACGCCGAAAACGGCAAGCCCGAAACCGACCCCTACGGGTATGGGCAGGGCAATGCGTACGGCGAGTCGGGCAACGGTGGCAACTACAATCTGGGCGACATGTTCGGCCAGCTGTTCGGGGGCTCCAGCAGCGGCTCGGGCAGCTCGAACGGCTCGAGCGGGCAGGGCGGTTCGTTCTGGAATTAGGCAACACGCCGGCTCGTTTGAACCGGCTGTTGATAGAGAGACTCGGCTTGAGAGGGGCGGTCAGGCAACATGCTTGGCCGCCTCTCGGCGTTTACGCCGGCATTGCGGCGCTGCTGAGGCAAAACCGCTTGGCCTGAGGCGCCGATGCAGTCAAAGCCTGTGGAGGGGCGCCGCTGTGGTTGGATTGCGTGGGCCGACTCGTCAGATGCTGCAGCTGCTGCGGCCAGTTAGGTGCTGTCGAGCGTTCAACCAAGCCGGATTTTCCCTCATCCCCGGTATATGAATTTCGCGATCTGCCGGGGTGACTGGCTGGCGTGGGCCTCGGGGGGGGGGGTAGCTCTTTCCA
>CASDTD010000133.1 GCA_949283445.1 uncultured Coriobacteriia bacterium
CCTCGGGCTTGACGGCGTAGTTGGCCATGACCTGCTTGATGCCCGTCGCCTTGGAGATGCCGATCTGCATGGCGTCCACCCAGTGCTCGCCGGACGGCGCGAAGACGAACTCGTCGCCCAGCTCGCGGGAAAGCACGTACGCGCAGTCCATCACGTTGCTGTCGCAGAAGATGCTTGCCTTGATGATGTTCGTGTTGGGGTCCGGCAAATCCCAGATGCGCTCGATGTTGGGAAGGTCCTTGTCGAGCTCGCGGATGAAGACCTTCTCGTCTTCCAGCAGGAAGGACTTGGTGCGGTCGAAGAGCGCGAGGTGCATGTCGCTGAAAAGGCCGACGGTGTAGACCAGGCGCTTGACGGCGAGGTGCGAGTAGACCTCGCGGTCGATGAGCTTGCCCTCGGCGTAGACCTGCGCGCCGTTCGAAGCCACGAAGTCCATCTGGTCCACAACCGGCGCGAAGAACTCGCAGAGCTTGTCGTAGCGGCGCCCCGACGACGCGGCGAAGCGCACGCCCTTCTCGCGCAGGGCGAGGATGAGCTCGTACGTCTCTTCGGGAACCTGGCTGTTCTCGTCCAGGAGGGTGCCGTCCATGTCTGATGCGATAAGCCTGATCATGCGAGTCCCTTCGTAGCGTCTACGGTCAACGGGGCGGAACGCTCCGCTATAGGCAAAAGCTCGGCAGGCGACGGCGGGCGGCGCGGCAAGCGCATCACCGCGGCGGATGCCGTCGAGTCCTCTGGCAAGGATACCGCATCGAAAAAAGACGGGATGCCGGCGCGGGGCAACCTGATGAATTATTGACAGCTAAGATCGGCGGAACGCGTCCGCGCTCATGCCGCGTCAACGCGGCGGCGCAGCGGCGGCAGCGCGCATGCGCGCAGCAGATTCTGCCGCGCTCGAAAATCGTCGTCTCGGATCCGAACGCGCAAGCCCAACGCACGAGACACATCATGCACCAGCTCGTTGAACAGACGTTGCCGAGACAAGTCCTCATGCCAAACGTTGAATGCGGTCATCCCGCAACCTGCCAGCCTGTTTGACCTGCGGTCATCATGCATCATCCGGGCCTCCCCGTGCCATCGTCGACCCTTGTACTCAAGCCCCACTCCATGCTCCGGCCAGGCAAGATCGACGAATCGGTAACCGGAAGGCGTTTCGACCCGCCAGTTGAGAACCCCGCGCGGCAACCCAACCCCACCTGCCCACCTTGGAGCCGTAAGCAGCAGCGCCATGGATGTCTCACCGCACGAATGGGACCCGTCCTGAACAAGGCGCAACGCCTTTCTCGCAAACGGCAATCCACGCACCTTTTCCATCATGCCAGTCAAACGAGCGATCTTCTCGCAGCTTGTGGCAGCTTTCTCCACGTTTCGGAAACCCTCTTCCGCACCCGGATCAAGCCGATACGTTCCAGCAAGCTCGAACCCCGCCATTGCCAGCTCGATGCTTCTCGCAAGCTTTTCATACGCTGGGCCGGCTTTGAGCCGCATCCTCCCTGGATCGAGGCAAGTATCGCCAAAACACG
>CASDTD010000134.1 GCA_949283445.1 uncultured Coriobacteriia bacterium
CTGCTTTTATTATGCTCTCTATAACGTACATATGCTCTGTACAGTGTACATGTGTTCTCTACAGCGTGCCTATGTAAAAACAGACACACGTACACTGAGCGGATGGAAAACATTCGCGAGAAAAAGCAACTCGGCGCCAACATAAAGGCTGCTCGTGAGCGCAGTGGCATCTCTCAACGCCGCCTTGCCCTCATGGCCGGTACCAGCCGCTCGTATTTATGGAAAATCGAGACGGGGACTGCCGATATCGGCTTCGACGTGCTGTGCCGTCTGGCAAACGCGCTCGATATCCCCGTCCGCGACCTTATCGATTTCTAAGCAATCCCTTTCTCCACCTGCTTTACTCCGCCTTGCCCCATCCTATTCGTCTGCCCTCCCACATTCTTCTGCTGTCAACTGAATTTTGTGCGGCCCCAGGAGAACGCACAGCACAGGGCATGGACACGTGACGGCACTTCTGGGCTCTGCTGAGTAAAGAACATATAATCCCCGAACACTTGAGGAGCTTCCTGAGTACGCTGCAAGGTAAACTCGTTGCCATATCGGCGATATTGCGTCACTTCTGTACTCAGCAGGGACATAAAGTGTCAACACGGCTAACGTGCCCACACTCACCAGGAGCCTAAAGTGTCAGCACGACTGACATGTCCATACTCACCAGGAGCCTAAAGTGTCACCGGTCACAAGGAACGCGCACAAAAAAGCCCCCTGGGCAAAACACCCAGGGGGCTCAAACCGAGTCTGCTATGTTCGTGATACCGCCTCTAGCGGAGCTTGCCTTTCAGGCCGAAGATGGCGACGAGCAGGCCGACGAAGAAGCACGGCACCAGGACGACCCAACCGGACATGGTGAAGCCGACCGCGTTGATGACGTTGCCCATGAACATGGAACCCAGGAACATACCGATGCTCTGGCTGCAAGCAAGCGCCGCCGTTGCGCCGGAAATGAGGTGCGAGGGCACGACCTCGGAAGCAGACGCCCACAGCATAGCCGCGACGCCACCACCGACAAAGCCGTTCAAGATGATGACGATGACGTACACCCGCACATCAGTAACCCAGAAGACCGTCGCGCCAAAAGCAACAGCGCAGATCATGCAGAAAATCAGAACCTTGCGGCGCGAGCCGATAGCATCGGAAATCTTGCCGGAGATGGGCGAGAAGCAGGTGCCCCAGATAGCGCCCGCGCTAACCAGTCCCGTGCCCACGATGAGCGGTGCATTAAGGAACGTAGTGGCATACGTGGACATGAAGCCCTGGCTAGCGATGAATGCGCCCTCCTCCAAGAAGAACAGCACAGCCAAAACCCAAACGACCTTGTTCTGGAACAGCTCACGATAGGAGAACGTGACCTTGCCCTCTTTTTCCGCCTCGTCGATGTAGGGGTCGGACGGGTTACGGTACACGAGCAAGAACAGCACGAGCACGACGATGTCGAAGATGAGGAAGAACCACCACACGTTGATAAAGTTGCCGGTAGCCTCGACAATTGCGCCGTCGAGCATCGGCGTGATGCTGTTCGCCAGGGCAACCCACGCACCCCACACACCCAGCGGCAAGCCGCGCTTTTCCTTCGGGAACCACGGCGTGATCGCAGCAACGCCGATGACGCCCATGAGCCCGAAACCCGCGCCCTCGATAATGCGCGACACCATGAGCAACGGCACAGAGCCAACCGTCGCAATGCCAATAGCGTTGCCGATAATCGCGCAGGCAAGCGCGATAATGACGGAGTTCCTGATGCCGAGCCTGCGGATGAACGATGCGGCAGGAAACGCGATAACCGCACCCAGAATGTAGAACACGCCGTTGACCCAGCCCAAAACGTCGGGGCCGAAGCCGTAGGCCTGCATGACAACCGGAGCGACCCACATGGTCTTGCCCATATTGGCCGGCATGCAGAAGCCAGCAAGGAACACGACCAAGACAACCGGCCAGGCGCGTCCCATATTCCCTTTCTTAGGAGCTACGCTTTCTGTAGTAGACATATCCACCCTCCTGATAAAGAGTCCTCTACCGAGCAGACACACCCAATTGACGTATGGGGAACTCTCGTCATATGCCCAATGCTGGGCAAGTTCCACAAAGCCAATCCCCCAGGATGTTGCCGCCCATGACGTTTGAATACGTCGGAAAAAGCGTACGCGCACAAACAAGCCACCCCCAGACCCTCCATGCGTGGTTTTAGGGGGTGAACGCGGGTGATATTAGGCATCCCCCCTTATGAGGTGGAACTACTGTCTTCCTGACTCTGGTCCGGGGTGGCTCGATAGGCCCCTGCCCTGCTGTGTACACCCAGCTTCGAATAGATGTTCTTGAGATGCGACTTGACCGTATTCTGAGAAACGCTCAGTAAATCGGCGATTTCCTTGCGCGACATGCCAGCGTTCAAGTACTTCAAAATCTCGCGTTCGCGCTCGGTCAACGCGTAGTAACCCAAAACATCACCCTCAGCTAGGGCAATCTCGTTGTTCGCCTGCGATTCCGAGCCCATAGCAGCAAGAATGCGTTTCGAAAACGAGCGTATAGCCGTCGAGGATTTCCGGCTCGTCGCAAGCTTCAGCATAAGGTCGCGTACAGATGGGTCCCCCGTCACGAACGCGTTCACATCCTCGCAACGTAAGGCAAGCTCCACAGCGCGGGCAGCTTCGATCATGGCGGCGTCGTCATTGCCCTGCCCCTGTTCCAGACAAGCCAGGAAAACGCCGATTTCCACGAGCATCTTGGAACTCGAACACGACTGCGCTTTGCCCCGCGCGCGTTCTGCCAATCCCCGGGCGGAGTCTGCGTTGCCCCGCATGCGCTCGATGGACGCCTTGGCCAGCATGCATGGTACTGAACGTAGAAGATCGGGGCTCTCGATGAACTGGTCGAGCGCATACTCGCAGCTCACCGCAGAGGGAAGGTCGTGCAAGTAGGCCGCGATGGAGACTTTCGCGGAATACGCCTCGATGGAAAGATTGCGCGCGACGTATTTGCCGCGGACGGCCTCGATGGCGTTGTCCACCACCTCGAGTGCGGCGATGGCGGTGCCCATGGTCTGCAACATGCGGGCATGCGTCACCTGCGTATCGACGTACATGTCGAGATTCGATTCGGCGCTCACTCGCCTGAGCGCACGCCTGATGTAATCTTGCGCTTCGTCAAGCCTATGATGCGCCAAGTGCACCGAAGCTATCAAGGCGCAAGCCTCGCCGTACACAGAAGAATCTTCCTGCCCTTCGCGCAAAACGCGCAGCGCGTAGCTCAACGCCGTGTCGAACTGCCCCAGCCCGTAATGATGCTGGGCAAGCAGGTACATGTCGAACAGCCGGTAGAACGGCGATGCCACCCGCTCGGCCAGCGACAAAGAGCGTTGGTAGGTGTCACGCGCCTCCTTGAGCTTGCCCAGACGTTCCAAGTCCTCGCCTTCCATATGCGTGAGCAAGCACTGCAATTCCCGGGAAAGCGCGGGTTTTTGGCCGGACAGAATCGATCTCACTACCTCGAGCGATTGCCCGCTCTCGCCTTCCAGCGCCAAGCAGATCGCCTCG
>CASDTD010000135.1 GCA_949283445.1 uncultured Coriobacteriia bacterium
CTTTTTCTCCATACGTGCCATCTCGCGCTCTTCGAACGCCTCCTCTATCTCGTCCGCGTACTCGTCTTCGTACTCGTCTTCCCACTTGTCCTCGACGAGCTTCTGATCGAGCACCGAACGCATGGACTCCGCCTCGATGAAGACGGCGGTCGCCTGCGGCCAGCGCGCGTGCAGACGGCGCTCGAGGTCGTCTACCGTGCGCAGCACGTCACGGGCGGAAAGGTCGGTGCGAAACGTCGCGTCGATGGCGATGAGCAGGCTTTGCGGCCCCATGTACATGGTGAGGATGCGCCCGCAGGACAGCACGCGGTCGTCGGCTTCCACAATGTCGCGCAGCTCGTCGAGCGACTGGTGCTTCATGCCCTCGCCCACCAGCAGACCCTTGGTCTCGTGCAGCAGGATGAGCGCCACGCCGCACAGCAGAAGGCCGATGAAGATGGACGCGATGCCGTCGAAGTACATGTTGCCCGTCACATGGCACAAAATGGTGCTCGCCAGCGCGAACACCAAGCCGAGCTCGGCGGCAGAGTCTTCCAACACGACCGTGTACAGCGACGGGTCTTTCGTGTCACGGATGAAATGCCAGGCACTCGTCTGGCCGCGCGCGGCGTTGAACTGCTTGATGGCGATGGTGAGCGTGGTGCCCTCGATAATCATGCCGACGATGATGACGATGTAGTTGAGCGTCGTGTCGCCCATCTCGTGCGTGCCGGCCATGGTCTCTTGAATCGACTCGATGCCGTGCGTGATGGAAAGGCCGCCGCCCAAGAAGAACACGAGCAGGGCCACGACCATGGTCCAAAAGTAGATTTCCTTGCCGTACCCGAAGGGATGCAGGTAATCGGGATTGCGGTTCGACCTGCGCATGCCCAGAAGCATGAGCACGCCGTTGCCGGAATCGACGATGGAGTGGATGCCCTCGGAAAGCATTGCGGCAGAACCGGAAATGGCGGCGGCAATGAACTTCACGATGCCGACGGCGATGTTGCCCAACAAGCCCGCGACGACCGCGATCTTTCCATGGCTTTCCTGCGAAACCTGTGCGCTGCTGTTCGCGCGGGCTTTCAGCTCTTCAATTGACGGACCAGAGTACATATGCGGATATGGCACCTTCTTGCGTTCGAAACATGCAGATACGCAAGAGATTCTACGCCCGCACGTCAGATGCGTGAGCGCGGCGTATACAGCCCGTTACCCGCGCGGGCTTCCCCAGAAGAACAGCGCCACCGTGCCCGGACCGGTATGGCTGCCGATGGTCGTGCCGATGCTGTTGATGAGCACCTTTCCCCGCATCTTGGGGAAGGTCTGTTCCACCAGCGCCGCGACCTCCTTCGCGTCGTCCATGCACGCGCTTTCGGAGATGAACACGCGCCCGTCGTAGTCGGTGCCGCCGTCGGCGTAGCCCGCCATCTTCTCGACGATGCGCTTCATGACCTTCTTCTTGGAACGGACCTTCTCGCGGGGGATGAGATGCCCCTCTTCGTCCATGTCGAGCAGCGGGCAGATGTTGAGCAGATTGCCCACAAAACCGGCGACGGGCTTGACCCTGCCGCCCTTCACGTAAAAGGTCAGGTCGGTCGAGAAAAACTCGTAGTGCATCTTGAGCTTGTTCGCCTCGACCCAGTCATGCAGCTCGTCGATGCCCATACCGGCGGCGCGCTTTTCGGAAAGCGTGACCATGAGCAGGCCGTAACCGCTCGACGCGCCCAGGGAGTCGACGATGTAGATGGTGCGTTCGGGGAACTGCGCGCGCAGCGACTCTGCCGCCGTGCACGCCGAATCGTGCGTGCTCGAAAGCCCAGTGGACAAGGTGACGTGCAGGATGTCTTTGCCCTGTTCCAAAAACGTGCGGAAATACGCCTCGTATTCACCCACGCCGATGGCCGCGGTCTTGGTCTCGGCTCCATCGACCATATGCTGGTAGAACTCGGAAAACGGCATGGACTGACCGAGGTCGTCGAGGTGCTCGACGCCGTCGAGGTAGAAATGAAA
>CASDTD010000136.1 GCA_949283445.1 uncultured Coriobacteriia bacterium
AACTGCGATGCGCTGGGCAGCACCTACACGCTCGACGGTGTCACCGCGCAGACGGGCACGTTCGGCGACATCGGCACGAGCAGCTTCTATCCGCCGCATCACATGACGACGGGCGAGGGCGGCGCGGTCTACACGAAAGACCCGCTGCTGCACAAGATCGTCCGCTCGTTGCGCGACTGGGGCCGTGACTGCTCGTGCCCCAGCGGGCGCGACAACACGTGCGGGCACCGGTGGGACGGCTGCTACGGCGAGCTGCCGAAAGGATACGACCACAAATACGTGTACTCGCACTTCGGCTACAACCTGAAGGCCACCGACCTGCAGGCTGCCATCGGGTGTGCGCAGATCGACAAGTTTCCCTCGTTCGTCGAGGCGCGCAAGCGCAACTTCAAACGTCTGGAAGAGGCACTGCAGCCGGTGTCTGGCCAGCTCGTCTTGCCGCAGGCGACGCCGCATTCTGCCCCATCGTGGTTCGGCTACTGCATCTCGGTGCCCGAAGGGCGCACGGCTGCCGATATCACGCAGGCCATCGAGGCGCGCGGCGTGCAAACCCGCCGCCTGTTCGCCGGCAACATCGTCAAGCACCCGTGTTTCGACGAGATGCGCGCGTCGGGAGAGGGTTACCGAGTTGTTGGCGACTTGCGCAACACCGATGCTATCATGGAGCGCACGTTCTGGATTGGCGTGTATCCGGGCATGACCGACGAGAAGCTCGACTTCATGGCAAAGGCTATTCGAGAGGCACTGTAGGCGCGCACCGAGTCGCGCGCGTTTCCTATGACGCAGTTTCTTCGCACATATGCGTTTACCGTGGCGGTACTCGCCGTGGTCGTCGTGCGTCTTGCGCTGGGCGTGAGCATGCCGCTGTGCATCCATGCGGGTGCGGCGTATGATGACGCCTGGGCCGTGCGCGCGGCCGACTTTATCTCGCAGGGGCAGTGGCTTGGCCCCTACGATTCCATCGCGCTCATCAAGAATCCCGGCTTTCCGCTGTTTCTGGCTGTGTGCAGGGCGCTGCACATCGACTACCTCCTCGGCGCAACCTTGCTCACCATCGGCGCGACGCTGTTTTTCATGTGGGCGGTGCGCCCGTTCTTCCGTCGGCGCTGGCTGTTTTTCCTCGTGCTCGTCGTGATCTTGTTCTGCCCGGTCGGCTTTGCGACCGACACGTTCCAGCGGGTGTACCGCAACAGCATCAGCGCCGCGCAGGCGCTCATCGTGTTCGGGGGCTTTCTGGGCATGTACGTGCGCCTCAAGGGGTTGCATACGCCCGACCCGTTGCGCCTGAGCGACAAACCCATCTGGCGCAACGTCGAAAATCCCTGGCTGCGCGTGCTGCCGTGGAGCGTCATCGGCTCGCTGGGCCTTGCGTGGATGTGGGTCACGCGTGAGGACGGCGTGTGGGTGCTGCCCTTCGTCGTCGTGGCCGCGTTGGTCATGGCCGCGGTCGTGCTGCGGAAAAGGCTGAAGAAAGCGCTGACGGGTGCCTCGTGCGTTCTGTGCCTTATCTGCATCGTGCTTCCCTTTGCGGTGACGGGCGCGACGGTCGGCATCATCTCCGGTGTCAACCAGCAGGCGTATGGCGTGAGCACGACGGCCGAAATCAATTCCGGCAATTTCGCGCGCATGGTGAAAGACCTCTACGCCATACAGCCAGACGAAGAGCCCTTCAATCAGCGTGTTGCCTGCACGCATGAGAGCCTGCAACGCGCTTATGCGGCAAGCCCCACTCTGGCGAGCATCAAAGACGAGGTCGAAGATTGTTTCTATAACTTCGGCGACGTCATCGACAACGATGCCGGCGACGACGAGGTAAACGGTGGCGAGTTCTTCTGGGTGTTCAGGCGCGCCGCCGATGCCGCCGGGCTGTATGCGGACGCTCGGACGGCAGACGCGTTCTACGGTAAGGTGGCCGACGAGCTCGAGGCGGCGTTCGCCTCTGGGAAGCTGCCGCAGCGCGACACGCTGCCCAGCTCCATCATGACGCCATGGCGTGCCGACTTCGCCCCGCAGCTTGCGCCCACGTTCACGCAGATTCTGCTGCAGGCTATTGGCTATGGGGATGTGACGTGCCAGCCGTATGCCGCGCAGGGCACGGCCGACGGCATCGCCTATTTCGAGCAGGTGACAGGTAACGGCGGCTACACGTCTGGCGAGCCGGTGCCGCAGGGCTGCGCGGCAGGAGAGGCGGTCATCGCCGTCTATCGCATTGTCGGGCCCACCATCGGGGTACTGGGGCTGGTGTGCGCGCTGGCGTCGCTGGTCTGGTGGGTGCGCGGCTTGCGCCAACCGCAGCGCCCGGAATGGCTCGGCCCGCTCGTGCTCTGCGTCTTCGCGCTGTTTCTGGGTGCCTGCACGCTGTTTGCCGGGCTGGCCTATTCGCGCGTGAGTTCGTTCATCCCCATCAATTTCTACTATTATGCGTCTGCGGCCTATCCGCTGTTGCTGGCTGCGGGCGGGCTTTCCATTACCGGCATGGTCAAGCTGCTTTTCGATCACGGGGAATAGAATGCAGGGCAAACCGCGCATACTCGTGATGATGACGACCTACAACGGGCAGGCGTACGTTGCCCGCCAGATCGACAGCATTCTCGCGCAGCAAGACGTGGACGTGACGCTGCGCATCAGCGACGACTGCTCCACCGACGGCACGTATCGCATCTTGGAAACGTATGCGGCCGAACATGACAACATCCATATCTCGTTGAACGGAACAAACCTCGGGTGCAACGGGAATTTCATGCAGCTTGTGTTCGAGGCCGATGCGCAAGGCTATGACTTCTTCGCTATTTCCGACCAAGACGACGAATGGCACCCCGCCAAGCTGTCCGCCGCGGCAAGCCACATCTCCAGCAACACGAGCCGACCAGAGCTGTACTACGCGGGCGTGAACAACGTCACTGCCAGCGGGGAGCCCCTGGGCAACGAGTACCGTCCGTACAAGCGCGTCGCCGCCAAGCCGCTCTCCCTGTTGCTTGTGCAGAACTGGGCGCTGGGTTGCACGACGCTGTTCAACGGCGCGTTGCTCAAGCTGCTGCAG
>CASDTD010000137.1 GCA_949283445.1 uncultured Coriobacteriia bacterium
TGCAGCTCGCCTTCGACCGCCTTGGCCAGCTCTGATACCTGAATCGAAATCATAGGGAATCAATCACCTCACGCGCGACTTCGCGGTCGTCGAAATGATGCTTGACGGTCCCGACAATCTGGTAGTCCTCGTGCCCCTTGCCCGCTATGAGCACAGCATCGCCTGGACGTGCCAGGCGCAGCGCATGCGCGATGGCTTCTTTGCGGTCGGGCACGACGCAATAGCGCTCCTCGCTGCCGGCCATGCCCGGCACGATTTGCGCGATGATCGCGCCAGGGTCTTCCGTACGCGGATTGTCGCTGGTCACGACCGCGTAATCTGCCCCGAGCGCCGCCTTGCCCATTTTGGGGCGCTTGCCGTGGTCGCGGTCGCCGCCACAGCCGAACACGCATATGACGCGGCCGGACGTCACGGCCTTGACTGCCGAGACGGCCTTGGCAATGGAATCGGGCGTGTGGGCGTAGTCGACGAGCACCCCGAACGGCGGCACGACGCCGTCAGACCCCGTCACGCGCTCGAGCCGCCCGGGAACCTGCGGTGCCGTGGAAAGCGCCTCTGCAATGGCCTCGGGCGTAAACCCCAACGCAAGCCCGATGCCGAAAGCGACAACAGCGTTCTCCACGTTGAAGCGCCCCACCAGCGGCAGCGTAAACGCGAGCTTTCGGCCGTCGACCGACAAGGTCAGGTCCGTGGAATGCGGGGCGTAGCGCGCGTCGATGACGCCAATCTCGCAGCCTGCGGCCTGCTGGGCACTCACGCGGATGAGGTCGCGCCCGAACGCCTCGCACTCGGCGGCGAGCCTGCGCCCGTATTCGCCGTCCACGCAGACGACGCAATGCGCAGGCGCATGCTCGGTGAACAGGCGTTTCTTGGCCTGGAAATAGTTTTCCATGGTCTTGTGATAATCGAGATGGTCTTGCGTCAGGTTCGTGAACGCCGCGACCGCAAAACGGGTGTGGTCGATGCGGCCCAAGTCGATGGCATGACTGGACACCTCGAGCGCGGCCACGTCCACGTCCGCGTCGACCATGTCGGCTAGCAGCGCCTGCAAGTCGCGCGATTCGGGCGTCGTGTGCAGCGACGGACGTACCTCGTCGCCGATATGGCATTCGACGGTGCCCATGAGCCCCGTGCGCTTGCCAAGAGAACGCGCGATGTGTTCGGTCAGAAACGCGATCGTCGTCTTGCCGTTCGTGCCCGTGATACCCACGAGCGAAAGTTTTTCGGACGGATTGCCGAAGAAGTTGGCAGAGCAGGCCGCAAGCGCCGCGCGCGTGCTGTCCACGAGCACCTGAGGCACGTCGAGGTCCAGCTCGCGTTCGACGACCAGGCCGGCCGCGCCGCGCGCCACAGCATCTTCGGCAAACTTGTGCCCGTCGACCTGCGTGCCGACGACGCAGAAGAACAGCGAGCCTTCGTGCACGTCGCGCGAGGAAAACTCGAGAGACGAGACGGACAGGTCGGGCCGCGCGCCGCGCAGCAGCGTGTGGGCAACGCCCTGGAATACATCCTCGACAGGGCGTGTGATGGATTTCATATTACGCATCTCCTCATGTGGAATGTGACGATGCACACTTTAACTTGCATTCGGATTGATCTGGTAGCGTTCGATCGCAAATGACATGATATCGGCAAAAACGGGGCCGCATACGGTGCCGCCGTCGGCACCCGTGCCCGGCTTGGTGACGCTGACGACGCACACGAGATTGCTCGACGAGCCCTCGAGCCACCCCGCGAACGAGACGATGTGCTGGTCTTTGTAGACGCCGTTTTCCGCGATCTGCGCCGTGCCGGTCTTGCCCACGACTTTGTAGCCCTTGATGGCGGCATCGCCGCCGGTGCCATCGGTCACGACCGAACGCAGGAGCTTCGTCACCTGTGCGCAGGTCTTCTCATCGGCGACCTTGTCGCTTTGCGTCAGGTTCTTCAGCAGCTCTTCGGACTTCTCCTGGTCTTTGGGCACGCTGGTCAGAAAATGCGGCACGTGCATCACGCCGCCCTGCTCGAGCGCGCCGAACGCGCGGACGAGCTGCGCGTTGGTCACGGTGAGGCCCTGCCCGAACACGATGTTCGCGGCACGCACGGGGTTCCACTCGCTGGCGTTTTGCAGCTGGCCTGCGGCCACGCCCGGAAAATCCGTCCCCGGGTCCTCCCCGAACTTGAACGCAGCATAGGTATCGTACAGTTCCGACTCCTCGACTTTACGCGAGGCGAGCACAGTGCCGACGTTGGACGATTCGGCGATGATGCGCTTGAAACTCATGTCTTCGGTCGGATGCTCGTGCGAGTCAGTGATCGTGGCGTCATAGACGTCGAGGCTGTCGGGCACGGTGAACGTCGTGTTCGCGTTGACCTTGCTGTTGGCAAGAACCGACTCGGCGGTAATCGCCTTGAACGTGGAGCCCGGTTCGTATGGGTCGGTGATGGAGGCGAGCTTGCCGACTTCCAGCTGCAGCTCCTTTTTCTTCTTCCCCGAATCTGTTTCTGTCTCCACTTGCGCATACGAGCAGGCCGCGTAAATCTCGCCCGTGGAAGCATCCATGACGATGGCGTTGCCGCCTTCGGCCTCGTGGTCCTCGATGGCCTGCAGCAGGCTTTCTTCGGCGCGTTGCTGCAGCTTGATGTCGAGCGATGTGATGATATCCTCGCCGTTGACGGCGTCGGTTTCGGAAATGACGCCATCCGAAATCGGGATGCCCTTGCGTCCGGTCTCCACAATCATCTCGCCGTTCTGCCCGCCAACGAGCTCGTCATATTCCAGCTCAAGACCGGCGATGCCGTTGCCGTCGACGTCCACGTTGCCGACGACCTGGCTGCCCACGCTCTCGTACGGATAGACACGCTTGGTGTCCTCCAGGTAGTGAATGCCGTTGATGTCGGCATCGTCGAGGCGCTTCTTGAGCTTGTCGGCCAAGTCGGCATCGGCTTTACGCTGGATGTAGGTGAACGAGTTGTCCTTGGTCACCAAAGCCAGGTAGTCTTCGTACGTCTTGTCGTAGGTCTTGCCCAGCACGTCTTCCAGCACGGAGGCCAGGCCCTCGGGCTGGTCGACCTCCTGCGGGTCGACGTAAATCGTCGTCGCATCGACATTGGAGGCGAGCACTTCCCCGTTACGGTCGTAAATCGTGCCGCGTCGCGCGGGGATATCCACCGTGTCGGTGTGGGCCGTGGCGGCCGCTTCGGAGTACTCGGGGGCCTTGATGACTTGGATGTAGAACAGGCGTCCCACGATGACCAGCAGAAACAGGGCGAACAGCATGAGGATGATCCAGTCGCGGCTCCACGCGCGCGACGGAGCGCCGTCTCTGCGTTGCTGACGTGCCATGATTGCCCGCGCCTACTTTGCCAGGGCAGCGGAGTTCTCGAGGTTGTCGATCGTCTTCGAAAGCGAAATGCTCCCGTCGGCGTTCTTGGACAGCGTGTTTGAGATATCGACCGTGAGATAGGTAACCTCGCCAGCCGGCACCATGCCGAGCTTGGCAGCCTGGGTCTTGATGCGGTCGGGCGCGGCCAAGATGGAACGCTGGATCTCAAGCTCGTTGCCAGACGCCTGCACGGTCTCGAGTTGGCTTTCGAGCTCCTGGTTGACCTGCAGGGCCTCGACGGTGGCGACGGAAAGCGCGACGCGCACGCCGCAGACGAGCGCGAAGAACACGACGAAGGCCACGATGAACTTGAAGGCCTTGATCGCCTGCGGGGACAGCGCCTGCAACGCCGGGTTGTCGGCGCGATGGCCGGGTATGACGCGAATATCGGGACGTGGGTTGCTACGGGGAGCACGCTGCGGCGCCGCGGTCTCGTAATAGCTGTATTTGCGAGCTGCCAAAGCCATGTTCCTCCCCTTTCTACTCTCGGGTTCCTGCTACTTTTCTTGCCACTCTCAAACGCGCGCTGTGCGCACGCTGGTTTTTCTCAATCTCTTCAGCCGACGGTGTGATCGGCTTTCTGGTCTCCACTTCGAGTACCGGCTTTTTCCCACACACGCAGACGGGAAAATCTGGCGGACAGGTGCACGGGTGCTCCGCTTCCCGGAACACTTCCTTCACGATCTTGTCCTCAAGCGACTGATAGGACATCACCGCGATGTGCCCGCCGGGGTTCAGCCAGCGTATCGCCGCCTCCAGCCCGCTTCTGAGCACGTCCATCTCGTGGTTGACCTCGACGCGCAGCGCTTGGAACGTGCGCTTGGCGGGATGCCCGCCGCTGCGACGTGCCTTCGCGGGAATCGCCCGCTTGATGAGGTCCACGAGCTGGAACGTGGTTTCGACGGGCCGCTCGCCGCGCTCGTCGCACACGAAGCGAGCGATGCGGGCGGCCCACTTTTCGTCACCGTAGTCACGCAAGACGCGCGTGAGGTCCGCTAGCGAATAGGTCCGCAAGATGTCGGCGGCGGTCAGCGTCTGCTTGCCCGCGTCCATCCTCATGTCCAGCGGCGCGTCCTCGCGGTAGGAAAACCCGCGTTCGGGAATGTCGAACTGCGGGGAACTCACCCCGAGGTCGAACAGCACGCCGTCCACACCGGGAACGCGCGCCTTCACGAGCAGTTCGTCGAGGTCGCCGAAATTGCCCTTGAGCAAGATGGGCGCACGCTCGAGCCGAGTCTTCTCGAGGCGCTTGCCCGCAGCCTGAAGGGCCATGTCGTCTTGGTCGACGCCGATCAGCGTCCCGTTCGGGGCGATGACGTCTGCCATTCTCGTCGCATGTCCCGCTCCGCCGAGCGTGCAGTCGAGGTAGACATCTCCGTCGGAGAGGTCGAGCGCCTCGATGCACTCCTGCAGCATCACGGGAATGTGCCGGTATTCGCGTGTCAATGTGCCACTCTACTCTTCCAGCAGCGCGGCGAACGGGTCGAGAGAATCCAGGAAGTCCTCGTGCGTCTGAGCATCCCAGATCTCGATATGGTCCCCACGGCCGACGACATGGACGTCTTTCTCGATCCCGACCTTGCCGCACTGCTTGGCCGAGAGCTTGATGCGTCCGGCTGCATCGACCGTGACCGTCTCCGCGCGCGCGTCCAGGTAAGCCATCAGCTTGTTGTCCTTCACGCTGCGGGGGTTGCGGCCCGTGCCGTCGTCCTTGCGGAAGAAAGAATCAATCCACTCGTCGTACGCCTCGTCCGAAAAGACATAGAGCGCTTTACCTAAATCTTCGTTGAGCACCGGAATAACCGTGAGTTCCTCCGGAAGCGCCTTGCGAAATTTCGCAGGCAGAGAGACACGCCCCTTGGCGTCGACGCTGTGGTCATATGTACCACGCAACGCCATACCGGAATGCACCCTCTTTCGCCCAATAAAAACTTAGGCGGTTCTCCAAGTCTTCGTTTTTGCTTCGTTTAGGAGAACCGCACTGAGAATAATATCCCATTTCATCCCACTTCGCCACCCTCTTATGGGTATTTCTCCCCCACCATGACACGTCATGGGATGCCATAACCAGTGCGGGTCACAACATGTAGGAGCGCAGATACGGCAAAGCCACAAGCCGTTGGGAAAACCAGGGGTGGGATGAAATGCCAAACTTTTTATGAAGAATCGGTTGAGTGTGGGATATGCGCCCACGAAAAGGCGCGCCAACGGCGCGGGGGGATGAAATGGGAGACCTCGGCAATACTGCCGAGCGCGAGCTGCTGTCGTGCTTCGATTTCAGTTCCATCGAATCTAGCACGATACGGGTGGTTCAACGACAAAACGGACAGGAAAACGGAGTGGCTTTGTCGCCAGACCACCCCTTTGGCACTCAGAGCGCGCAAATCCGTCGTTGAACCACCCGTATGCCGCAACAGGCATCGCAAACGGGCCGCTCGGCGACAGCCAAGAGAGCACGCAAAGCCCCGCGCCTTACCGCCAACGTGAAAGGGGCCCGCAAGCTCTCTCGAACTCGCGGGCCCCTCGAATCACGCGCGTGTACGCGCAGTGCGTTTCATGTGCTTAGCGTGTCTGCTTGCGCCTGCGGTGCGCGAAAGCGCCCGCTACGGCAGCTGCAGCGGCAAGTGCCGCAACACCGCCCAGCACAGCGGCCGAATCGCCAGTGTCAGCCGAACCGGCAGCTTTGCCATCCTCGTTGCCAGCTGCAGGCTCCTCGTCGCCCGTGGCGCCAGCAGGCGTTTC
>CASDTD010000138.1 GCA_949283445.1 uncultured Coriobacteriia bacterium
GAGATCGGCGAGGAGGCATTCGCGGCATGCTTCGCGCTGCGCGAGCTTGTCGTGCCGGCATCGGTGAAGCGTCTGGGCGCGCGCATCGTCGGGGCCATGGGCGGCTCGCGTGAGAGGGGCGGGGGCGCGGAAGTCCACGTCAACCCTGCGAACAGGAACATCGAGGTCGATTCCCATGGACTCGTCTACGTGCTCACGGCAAGAGGGCGCGTTCTTGTCGATGGCTCACGGTATGCCCAAAAGACTCTGCGTCTTGCCCTCGATACGGCCGAGATAGGACCCGGCGCCCTCATGCGCAACAAGAACGTCGAGGAAGCGGTGCTTCCTGAGGGACTGACCCGCATTTGCCAGAGCGCGTTTCGCGGTTGCGCAGCCCTGTTGTCTGTCGTCATGCCAGAGTCGCTGCAGGAAATCCAAGCAGGGGCATTTTCCTGCACGAACGTGAAATCTCTCTACGTGCCGGCTGGATGCGTGAACATCCAGGAGGGCGCGCTGTGCACCGGGCCGGTGTTCCCCGAGTCTTCGCAACTTCCGTATTGTTCGCGTCTCAGGGAAATTCACGTGCATCCCGACAACCCGCTGTACTGCATGCGGGGCTCGGTGCTGTGCAAGCGCGTGTGCGCGTGTTCCGGCAAAGGCGAGCGTCCATGCGACGATTGCTCCCTGCAGGCGGTTCTGTGCCCTGCCGTTGCCGAAGACGTCGACCTGACGCGCGGCGTCACCTGCATCGACGCGGCGACGTTCGCAGGGTCGAGCAGCATCGGCACTCTGCGCCTGCGCGATGGAGTCGCCTATTCCTGTGCATGCGATTTGCTTCCTCATCACTCCTGCAGGCGAATCGTCATTGAGTTCGATGAAGGCATGGCAGGTAGCGTGGGGCCGATTTGCCTAGACATTCCCGATGGCAAGCTGGGCGCTGACGTGCTCAAGCAGTCGCTGGAAGGCGACCGTCTTAACGCGCGCAGTGTGGCGCATGCGTACGATCAGGCGCTTTCCCATATGAGCGAAGGCGTGGAACGCGAACGCAGGATGGTGGCTCGTCTGGCGACGCCGCTTTATCTGGCAAAGCAAGCCGAAGCCGAGTTCTCCCGAGCAGTCAAGAAAGCTTTTTGGAGTATGTGCGCCCACTTCGGAGCGAAAAACGATTGGACGGGTTTCGATAACATGGCCAAAGCCGGTGTGCTTACCCGCCTGAACATCTCGGAGGCAATCGGCAGGCTCTCCAAGGCGGGATACGCTCTAGCGGCTGGCTATTTGCTCGACATCGAACGCGAACGTTTTGGGAAGGCGGCCTGGGATTATGCCATCTGATGCCCTTCTCGACCAAGCGTTCACGCTCGCTTCCGATGCCGTCAGTCAGGCGCGCAGCTCGCTGATGGTGCAGACGCCCTTTATGGACGTCGCACTGTGGCGTATGCCCTTCGCGGCCAAGCCGCTCGGCGCCTCTCTGGCATCAGACGGGCGAGTTCTTTTCATCGATGCCCCAGCGTTGATCCGTTCGTACCAAAGCTCCGCGAACGAGGTACTGCGAGATTACCTTCACTGCATACTTCACTGCGTGTTCCGTCATCCCTTCGACAGCAAGCATATGTATGCGACGGTGTGGGACGTGGCGTGCGATGTCTGTGTGGAGGCGATTGCACTGGAACTGGTCGGAGCCGGTTTTCCCAGCGCGCAAGACAGCCAGCGCCTGCAGGCGCTCGAACGGTTGCGACACGCCTGCCCGCAGCTCACTGCTCATAAAATCTACAAGGCTATATTGCCCTTCGCGATAGACGCTGAGCAGAAGCCGGACAACGGGCTTACGCGCGATGTGGTCGCATCTCTCCCGGCGCTGTTCAGGCGCGACGACCATGACGTGTGGCCGCGCACGGAGCTTCGTCAGTC
>CASDTD010000139.1 GCA_949283445.1 uncultured Coriobacteriia bacterium
CTTCGCCTCTGCCCCGGTGCGGGTGTCGCGTGAGATCGTGGCTGACGGCCGCGCCCGCGCGGTGATCTTGAACTGCGCGAATGCCAATGCCGCCACCGGGCAACCCGGCCTCGAGACTGCCTGGCAGGTATCCGAGATGACCGCCTGGGCGCTGGGCGCTGGGCGCGACGAGGTGCTCGTCGGCTCCACTGGCGTCATCGGCGTGCCGTTGCCGGTCGAGCCGTTCGTGCAGGCTGTTCCACAGCTCGTGGACAAGCTTTCCAAGAACGGCGCGCACGATGCGGCTTGCGCCATCATGACAACCGACACGCACCCCAAGGAATGTGCCGTGCAGTTCGAGTCCAATGGCGTCACCTACACGGTCGGGGGCATGTGCAAGGGCTCGGGCATGATTCAGCCGAACATGGCCACGATGCTCGCCGTCATCACGACGGATGCGCCGGTGTCCAGCGAACTTGCGCACGCCGTCTTGAAAGAGGCCGTCGATGCTTCGTTCAACAAGGTCACGGTCGACTCCGACACGTCCACCAACGACAGCGTGTTCTTCTTGTCTTCGGGCGCGGCGGGCGGTTTTTCCATTGAGAACACGGGTTCTGCGTACCTGTCTTTCAAAGAGGCGATGTGCGCGGTTTGCGAGAACCTCGCCCGGCAGATTGCCGCTGACGGCGAAGGCGCGACCAAGCTCGTCACGGTCAACGTCACGGGGGCGGCAAGCCCCGAAGATGCCGACAAGGCGGCGCGTACCGTCGCGAACTCACCGCTTGTGAAGACCTGCATCGCGGGGCATGACTGCAACTGGGGCAGAGTCGCCGCCGCCTTGGGCAGAAGCGGCGCGAAATTCGCGCAGGAGCACGTCGACATCGACATGCTGGGCCTGCCGGTGTGCCGTGCCGGGCTGACAGTGCCCTTCGACGAAGACGAGGCGTTGCGCCGCTTCGAAGAGCCGGAGGTCGTCATCGACATCGACCTGCACGAAGGTGATGCCGCGACGCGCATCTGGACCTGCGACATGACGCATGACTACATCAGCATCAACGCTGACTACAGGAGCTAAGCATGATTTTCCGCACGCAAAGTGCTCATATCGACATCGAGAGCGTGGGCGAGCTTTCCAACGGTGCCCACGCCAAAGTGCTCATCGAGGCGCTGCCTTGGATCGAGGACATCACGGGCAAGACCATCGTCATCAAGTACGGCGGGGCGGCCATGCGCTCGGGCGCGTTGCGCGACGCCGTCGTCGACGACATCATCATGCTCAAGCTCATGGGCGCCAATCCGATCATCGTGCACGGGGGCGGCCCGAACATCAACGCCATGCTCGGGCGGCTCGACATTCCCGTCACGTTCGAGGACGGGATGCGCGTGACCGATGAGGAGACGATGGAGATCGTCAAGATGACGCTTGTCGGCCAGGTGAACCAGGAGCTCGTGAGCGCCATCAACCGCCATGGCTCCGTCGCCGTCGGCCTCAACGGCGCCGATGCGCGCTTCATCGAGGCGGAAGCTCTCGACAGCGTGCACGGGCGGGCTGGCAAGGTCAAGCGCATTGACACGACGCTTATCGAAGACCTCATCAGCGCCGACTACATTCCCGTCATCGCGACGGTGGGCTATGGCGAAGACGGCGACTACAACATCAACGCCGACACGGTGGCAGGCGAAGTCGCCGCCGCCATCGGCGCGCAGAAAATCGTCTTCATCACCGATGTCGACGGCCTGTACACGGATTTCGACGACAAGTCCACGCTGGTGTTGCGCATGGCGCTTTCCGAGGCGGTCGAGCTCGCGCAGTCGGGCACGATGTCGGCCGGCATGATCCCCAAGATCAATGCCTGCGTCACCGCGCTTTCCGCCGGCGTCAAAAAAGGGCACATCATCAACGGGACGACGCCCCATGCGTTGGTGCTGGAGATTTTCACCGATGCTGGTGTGGGCACCATGATCATGCGTCACGAGGACGATTCCATGGCGCCCGATTTCGTGGAGGCGCCCGTGAGCAATTTCGCAAGCAAGCTGGACAGCTCGATTCAGTCCATTGGAAGGAGCTGAAGTGGATAAGGATACGGTTTTCGAAGCTGAAAAGGAGCTCGACGACGCCTATGTCATGCACACCTTCGCCCGCAAGCCGGTCGAGTTCGTGCGCGGACAGGACTGTAGGCTCTATGACAGCGCGGGCAGGGAGTACATCGATTTTCTGGCGGGCATCGGCGTGGTGAGCGTGGGGCACTGCAACCCGAAGGTGAACGCCGCCGTCGCAGCGCAGCTCGACAAGCTCGTCCACGTGGGCAACTACTTCTACATCGAGCACAGGGGCGAGCTTGCCCGCCGCATCAGCCAGATGCTCGCGGGCACATCGGGCGCGACGTGGCGCACTTTCTTCGCCAATTCCGGTGCCGAGGCAAACGAGGGCGCCCTCAAGCTGGCGCGCCTGTGGGGCAAGAAGCATCTGGACGGCGCGCAGGGCATCATCACGGCGAAGAAGTCCTTCCACGGGCGCACGGCGGCCACGCTTGCGGCCACCGGCCAGCCCGAGCTGCAGGCGCCGTTTCAGCCGCTTCCCGGCGGTTTTATGCACGTGCCGTTAAACGATATCCCCGCGCTCGAGGCCGCCCTTGACGCTGAAGCTGGCGGCACGAAGCCGTGTGCGGTGATGCTCGAGTGCATCCAGGGCGAATCGGGCGTATGGCCGTGCAGCAGGGAGTACCTGCAGGCCGTGCGCCGTTTGACCGAAGAGCGCGGCATGCTGCTTATCCTCGACGAGGTGCAGACGGGCTTTTGCCGTACGGGGGAGTACTTCGCGTTTCAGGCCTACGGCATCGAGCCGGACATCGTCTCCATGGCCAAGGGCATTGCCGATGGCATCCCCATGGGCGCGTTCGCCGCTCCCGAGGCAATCGCGCAGCTTATGGAGCCGGGTATGCACGGTTCGACGTTTGGTGGCAGCAATATCGCGTGTGCGGCGGCCGACGCGACGACTGAGCTCATGCGCGCCGACGGTTTTCTTTCGCACGTGCGCGAAGTGGGCGCATACCTGCGCGAGAAGCTTGCCGGTTTGCCGTTCGTGGCCGAAGTGCGCGGCGCCGGGCTCATGGTGGGCATCACGCTCGAGAAGCAGGTGGCGGCGCAGCTCGTTTCCGTCGCGCTGGAACATGGCTTCGTGCTGAATGCGCCGGCAGCTGATATCATCAGGCTCCTGCCGCCGCTGACGATAGGGAAAGAGGAGGTCGATGCGCTTGTCGGCGCATTGCCCCAGATGTATGAGGAGGCTTGCCGATGAGTGCAAACCCGCTTGCCGGGCGCGACCTTCTGAGGTTGCTCGACTTGACGCCCGAGGAATTCACGTTCGTCATCGAAACGGCGAAAAAGCAGAAGGCCGATTGGGCCGCCGGCGTCCACGAAACGCCGTGCAAAGACCAGTCGGTCGCCATCATCTTGGAAAAGCCGTCGCTGCGCACGCGTTCGAGCTTCGAGATCGGCACCTACCGTTTGGGTGCCCATCCGCTGGTGATGAGCGACGACCATTCCGCGTTCTCGCGCGGCGAGACGGTGCACGACACCATCCTCGTGCTCGAGCGCTTCGTCGACGCCATCGTGCTGCGCACCTTCGCGCAGGAGAAAATCGAGGAAGTCGCGCACTGGGCGTCCGTGCCCGTCGTGAACGCGCTCACCGACGAGTTTCATCCCTGCCAGGGGCTGGCAGACGCGCTCACCATCCGCGAGCACAAAGGCGCGCTTTCCGGGCTCGTGCTTGCCTATGTGGGCGATGGCAACAACATGGCGAACACCTATCTCGAGCTGGGCGCT
>CASDTD010000140.1 GCA_949283445.1 uncultured Coriobacteriia bacterium
GCAGATGGAGCGCAAGCTTATTTCACTGGTGGTGACGAACACACGTCTTCTGGATAGCATAGACAAAGACCTCATGCGCATCGCATGGAACGACCAGGCGTGCGAGCAGATGGCCGACGCGCTGGTTGTGCTCGACCATGGCGCATCACCCGCCCAGGCGCTTATGGCGGCTCAGGCGGCTTGCCCGCAGGCGCCGAGCCTGCTCGCGGAAGCCATGGTCGACACGCAAAGCGACGAGGAGAGCCTCTACGAGGCGCGCCTGCTTGTCAAATCGCTACGCGAACGCGATATGGAGCAGGAGATTCGCCAGGCCAAGGCGCGCATGCGCGAGGGGAGCGGCCTGAGTCCAGAAGAGCTGGACAGCTTGTTCGAGAAAACGGTTTCCCTGCAAAAAGAGCTCGCTCAGCTTCGTAACGAAGCTTCGAACGAGCAAGGGCACTAGCAAAAAAGGAGCGAATGTGGCAAAGGAATCGAAGGCATCTGCCAAGGCCTCCGAAAAGGAAGTCGTCGTCAAGAAAGACGGTGCTGCGGCCCGTGCGGCGGAGGGCGTGCTTGACAGCAAGCTCATCGAACGTGCTGACGAACTCATCAAGGATTCCGGCAAGAAAATAGAGCGCAGCGTGGTGGAAGACACGTTTGCCGAAGACGAGCTCAACGACAAGCAGCTCGGCGCCGTGTTCGATTACCTGACGGCAAACGGCATCAAGCTGATGGGGTCTGGCTCGCAGTCTGCCATCGAGACAATCGACGACGATATCGACCCGACCATGAGCGACGAGGAAATCATGGAGGGCATTCCCGAAGACGAGCTGCGCGCGAGTAAGGCGGCAGACGAGATCGGGGCGGTCGGCACGATCGATGCCAAGAAGAAGGCCGCCGAGGTGAAAAAGAAGCGCGCTGAGGCCCGCAAGGCTCGTGTCGAGGCCAATTCCGTGGCCATGCTCACGGGCGACCCGGTGCGTATGTATCTGAAGGAAATCGGCAAGGTCGACCTACTCACCGCATCTGAAGAAGTCGATTTGGCTATGAAGATCGAAGCCGGTCTGAAGGCTACCGACGAGCTTGACCGCGTGGAAGAGGAGGGTATCGAGCTCTCCCGTCGCGACCGGCGCCGCCTTACCCGTGTCGAGCAGATTGGCCTGGACGCGAAAGACCAGCTCATCGAAGCCAACCTGCGTCTGGTTGTCTCCATTGCCAAGCGTTACGTCGGGCGTGGCATGCTCTTTTTGGACCTTATCCAGGAGGGCAACCTGGGCTTGATTCGCGCCGTCGAGAAGTTCGACTACACCAAGGGCTTCAAGTTCTCCACGTACGCCACGTGGTGGATTCGCCAGGCCATCACCCGCGCCATCGCCGACCAGGCGCGCACCATCCGCATTCCGGTGCACATGGTCGAGACCATCAACAAGCTTGTGCGCATCCAGCGCCAGCTGCTGCAGGAGCTCGGTCGCGAGCCAACGCCGGAGGAAATCGGCGAGAAGATGGACATGAGCGCCGAGCGCGTGCGCGAAATCCAGAAGATCTCGCAGGAGCCCGTGAGCCTGGAGACGCCCATCGGTGAGGAAGAAGACTCCCAGCTGGGCGACTTCATCGAGGATCACGACGCTGTGCGCCCGGACGATGCGGCGGGCTTTTCCATGCTGCAAGAGCAGCTCAAGAAAGTGCTGGATGGGCTGGCCGAGCGCGAGCGCAAGGTCATCGAGCTCAGGTTCGGCCTGAAAGACGGACATCCGCGCACGTTGGAAGAAGTCGGGCGAGAGTTCGGCGTCACGCGTGAGCGCATCCGCCAGATCGAGAGCAAGACGCTGGCCAAGCTCCGTCACCCGAGCCGTTCGAGCAAGCTCAAGGATTATCTGGAGGATTAGCGCCGCGCCTGCGATGCAGCCGTCCCGGCTGCGCGCGAGTTGCGGTATAATCCCTACTCGCACATTGGCCCCATGGCGCAACGGTTAGCGCGATCGACTCATAATCGACAGGTTCCAGGTTCGAATCCTGGTGGGGCCACCAAAACGGCAGTGCTTCGCCCCTGCGGCCTTCGGGCTGCGGGGGCGTTTTCATGTGCGGGAAGAGGGGCGCTGTACCGATGTATGGTGTCGCGCGGTGAGCTCGTGTCGACAGAAACAACGTTTTCGTCCATTTGCGGCCAAGATGCGCGTTTGTGTCGAAGGGCGGGCAAACGGCATGGCAGGGATTGCGGGTTGTGACGGCTTTCACGCGTCTTGACGGCTGATAATCCCAATGAAGCTCGCCCTATCGTAAAGATTCTGCAGTCCGCAGGGTGCTCCGGTATGCCGTTTTCGACAGAACTTCCAATCTCGTCCAATAATGGCCGAGAAACGAGATTCTGACGATTGAGACGACGGCATGCGTGCGCGTGACAACCGAGGCAATGGCGTCGCGCGCGTGAAACCACGTAAGGGTGTTCTGAAAACTGGAAGGGGGGAAGTTGGAGGCGACGACCGGAATCGAACCGGTGATAAAGGCTTTGCAGGCCTCTGCCTTACCGCTTGGCCACGTCGCCATCCGTTGCAACGGCGCGGTCTGAGAAAAAGAGCCGACGTTTTAAGGCCGGCTCGATTCAGACGATGGAGCGGAAGACGGGGCTCGAACCCGCGACCCCAACCTTGGCAAGGTTGTGCTCTACCAACTGAGCCACTTCCGCGCGCAAGGCGATAGTATAGAGAAGGGTTTTCAATCATGCAAGAAGAATTTTCCAACTTTGCAAAAATTTTTTTCTGGGGAAGAGGCCGACGGTGCATACCGTGGGGCGCGGGAGTAGGGACGGCCAGCGCAGGCTGCAGACAGGAGGGGGGCGAATGGTGCGAGCTACGAAAAGCAACGGGTGCATTTCGCGCCTGCAGAAGATTTCGAAAATTCCCTCTTGCCCTCCTATGGCACTTTCGCTAGACTATCCACTTGCTGGTAACGCACAGCACTATGTGGGCGATTGGCGCAGCGGGAGCGCGCTTCCCTGACACGGAAGAGGCCACTGGTTCGATCCCAGTATCGCCCACCACATACACATGAACGGTCCCGTGCAGGCATTTGCCGTGCGGGATTTTTTATTTGACAAAGCCTTGCGTTTCACGTGCGTGGTCGCATGTGCAGACACGCCAGCACGTCGCTTGGGCAGCAGCACCACGCCGCTTGCGCGGTTGTCTTTTGTGCACGGCTTATGTGCAGGCGCAGGTACTTTGTTGGTTTTGAAGGTTGCGGTGTCGCAGGCGCACCGGTGATGAGACAGAGAGGAAGATCCACGTGGACGTCCTAGCCGAATTGGTGGCGCCGCTGACGAGCGCGGCTGGCTGGGGCGAAGTCATCGTGCTGATGTTCCTCGAGATGGCACTGGGCATCGACAACCTGGTGTTCATCGCCATCACGTCCGACCGTCTTCCCGAAAACAAACAGCATATCGGCCGCAGGCTTGGCCTGGTGGCCGCGATGGTCATGCGCTGCATCTTGCTCTGCTGCGTCGTGTGGATCATGTCCATCAACGTCGTCGTGTTCACGCTGCCCTTCGGCGTGGAAGGCGGCACGACGCCCATCGACGTCCATGACCTCGTGTTCCTGCTGGGCGGCGCCTACCTCGTGTTCAAAGGGGCCTCCGAGCTGAAGGAATCGTTCGTCGCGGCAGGCGAGGCGCCGTCTTCGGGCGGTCAGGCTCCCCAGCCCCGCAAACGCATCACGCTTCCCCGTGCCGTGTTCACCATTATGGTCATGGACATCGTGTTCTCGCTCGACTCCGTCATCACGGCCGCCGGCCTTTCCGGGCAGATTCTCGTCATGGTCATCGCCGTGATCGGCGCGGTCACGGTCATGATCATCTTCGCCGACCCCATCAGCAATTTCATCAACCGCAACTACGAGGTGAAGGTCGTCGCGCTCGCCTTCATCTTCCTCGTGGGCATCGAGCTTCTTTTGGAGGCGTTCCACATCGAGCATATCGCGGGCGCTCCGGTGAGCACGCTGCTGTACGCCATGATGATATTCGGGTTCGCCACGGCGGTGCTCGTCATGTTGCAACGGCACACGAGGGAAAGGGCTCTTGCGAAGCAGGGTATCCCGAAAGAGGAGAAGGATCAGAAGGCGAGATGAGCAGATACGTTTCCAGCCAGGCCGAACTCGAGCAACTCGCCGCAGACCTCGAGGGGTCGCGCATCCTCGCCATCGACACGGAGTTTTTGCGCGAGAAAACCTATTACGCCAAGCTGTGTCTGCTGCAGCTCAATAACGGCGACATCCAAGCGCTCGTCGACCCGTTTTCCGTCGACGACCTGAGCGTGCTGGCGCCCATCCTCGTCGACAAGAACTGCACGAAGATCTTTCACGCGGGCACACAGGATATCGACATCCTCTACCGCGAGACGGGCGTCGTTCCCGCGCCGGTGTTCGACACGCAGGTCGCGGCGGCATTGTTGGGTCAGCCGCTGCAGGTGGGCTATGGGCCGCTTGTGCGTTCGGTGTGCGACGTGAAGCTGGCCAAGGCGGACAGCTACACCGATTGGTCGCGTCGCCCGCTCACGAGTGACCAGCTCAAGTACGCGCTCGACGACGTCGTCTACCTGCCGCAGATTTACGATATCTTCGTCCACGACCTCGAGAAAAAGGGGCGCCTGTCCTGGCTGGACGGTGATTTTTCCGCGCTTTCCGACCCGAAGTCCTACGAATGCGACCCGAAGGAGATGTGGCACAAGGTCAAGCGCGTTTCCTCGCTGAGCCGCCCGCAGCTCGCCGTGGCACGCGAGATTGCGGCATGGCGCGAACGCGAGGCCATGCGCCGCAATATCCCCCGCAAGCGGGTGCTTGCCGACGAGGCGGTTCTGGAGGTCTCCCGCAAAGCCCCGAAGACGCGCGAGCGCCTGCTGGAGGTGCGCGGGCTCGAAGGGCGCTTGAGCAATTACGACATCAACCAGATCCTCGAGGCCGTGCGAAGGGGACGTGACCTTCCGGAAAGCCAGTGGCCCAAACTGCCGCGTCGTCCGCATGGCGACCACGAGGTAGACGGTGCGGTCAACCTGATGTCGGCGCTCGTGGAGGTGCGGGCCAAGCAAAACGACGTCGCCGCCCCGGTGCTCGCCTCGCATTCGGAGCTCACGAAACTCGCGCGTGGCCACCGCGACGAAGTCGACGTGCTCAAGGGCTGGCGTTACGAGATGGTGGGCAAGGAGCTTATCGACCTGCTGGAAGGGCGGCTCGTGCTTTACCTGGAGAAGGGCACCATCGAGGTTACGGAAAGGCAGCAATAGGCAAGCGTGTCGCAGTCTGCGGGTATGATGACATCACCTGCAACGACTCGGAGGTTTGCTGTATGAGTGGCTACTGGTTACTGGTCATCGTGACAATGGTCCTGGGCTTCGCCGCACAGGGCTTCATCAACTCGTCTTACAAGAAGTATTCGCGCGTCCGCAATGGCACGGGGCTCACCGGCGCCCAGATTGCCCGTCGCATGCTCGACGATAACGGCCTGTACGATGTGCAGGTGCAGGCGGTCAGCGGCACGCTTTCCGATCATTACGACCCGCGCACGCGCGTGGTGCGCCTGTCCGAAGGCGTCTACGGCCAGGCCACCGTCTCTGCCATGGCCGTTGCCTGCCACGAATGCGGGCATGCGGTGCAGCACGCGCGCGGTTATGTGCCCATGAACGTGCGTAGCGCCTTGGTGCCAGTGGCCAATCTGGGCTCGAGCGCCTGGCTCATCTTGCTCATCGCCGGTTTCATTCTCAACATCACGGGCCTTGTCTGGGCCGGTATCATTCTGTACGCGTTCGCCGTCTTGTTCCACGTGGTCACGCTGCCCGTCGAGTTCAACGCCTCGCGCCGTGGCCTGGCCTACATTAGGGGCGAGGCAGACGCCCGTTCCGTGAACGCTTCCATGGCGCTTGCCGTGCCGGGTGACGACGCATCGGCTGGGGCGAAGCGCGTGCTCACGGCGGCGGCGCTCACCTACGTGGTCGGTGCGCTGACTAGTATCATGCAGCTGCTGTACTTTATCGGCGTGGCCCGCAGCGAATAGGGGCGGGCCATGAGCAAGGCAAGCGAAGAACGGGGAGCCTGCTCGGTAACCGAGGCGCTCAACATTGCGCGGCGTGACCTGGAGAAAATCAGGCTCACGGTCATCGGCGAAGTTTCCGAACTGAGCAGCAAGCGCGGTTACAAGGCCGTGTACTTCACCATCCGCGACGATGCGTGCGCTTTGCCCTGCCTCATCTGGAACGACAAGTACCGTGCCTGTGGCATCGAGCTTGCCGTGGGCATGCTCGTGGAGATTACGGGCAGGTTCTCATGCTACCCGGCGAAGGGGCGCATGCAGTTTTCCGTCGACTCCATCGTGCCGGCGGGGGAGGGCACGCTGCGTTTGCAGGTTGCCCAAATCGCGCGCAAGCTCGAGGCAGAGGGGCTTATGGACCCGGGGCGCAAGCGCAAACTCAAGGCGCTCCCCCAGCGCATCGGCGTGGTCACCTCACCGCGTGGCAAGGCGATCCACGATGTCATCCAGACCCTGCGCAAGCGCTACCCGCTGGCGGAGCTTCTCGTGTACGGCGTGAAGGTCGAGGGTGTTGGGGCGGTCGAAGAGCTCCTCTCGGGTCTGCGCTGCGCTTGCGAAACGCAGCCGGCGCCAGATGTCATCTTGCTGGTGCGCGGCGGTGGCACCTATGAAGAGCTCATGCCCTTCAATGACGAGCGCTTGGCGCGTGCGGTCGCCGCGTGCCCCATACCGGTGGTCACGGGCATCGGGCACGGGCCAGACAATTCTCTGTGCGATCTGGTGGCCGATGTGCGCCAACCCACTCCCACGGGCGCGGCAGAGGCAGTCGCCCCGTCAATCGAGGAGCTTGCGGGAAAGCTCGGAAACGCCACGCGGGCTCTGAACAGCGCCTACGCTTCTTATATCGATGCGCAGCGTGCTGCGCTTGCCCGCTTGTCCGACCGGCAGGTGTGGCGTGACGCGCATTATCTTACCGGCATGGCCGCGCAGCAGCTTGACTACCTTGCCGCGCGTCTGCAACGTGCCATTCCCGATGCGGTCAGTTCCGACGTGCGTCAGGTGGAAGATTACGCGCAGCGGCTTTCACGGGCAGTGCCCTTGCTGCTTGCAGGGTATGCCAGCCGTCTGGAAGCGGCGCATGGGCAGCTTGCGCGGGCGGGCGCTGCTACGGCACGCGACAAGGCCCAGAAGCTCGAGGCCCTGCGCCGGCAGCTCGCGTCTGCGGGGGGTTCCGTCCTGCGCGCTCATACGTCTTCCGTTGCGCTCGCCGCAGCCAAGCTCGATGCGCTCTCTCCGCTCAAGACCTTGAGCCGTGGCTACTCGATAAGCTACGGGGCAGACGGGCACACGGTCATTGACAGCGTCGCCGGTGTCGCGGCAGGCGACGACATTTCAGTTCAAGTTCAAGACGGCATGTTGGCTTGCACGGTCAACGCCGTGGAAAGGCAGGGGCAATGACAGAAGAAAACATGACGAAGCCTGCAGACATCGAGCAGCTCAGCTTCAAAGAGGGGCTGCAGGAGCTCGATTCCATCGTCAGGGCGCTCGAGGGCAACCAGCTCGAGCTGGAAGACAGCATCAAAAGCTACGAGCGTGGCGTGGCCCTGCTAGGTTCCTTGCAGAAGCGTCTTGACGAGGCTCAGCTGAAGGTCACCGCTCTCATGGGCGAGCTTAAAGCAGACGACGAGGATATCGAGACCAAGCTCAGCTAGCACACTCTCTCGTGCGGGGCTGCGGGTGCAGGCAACGGCGCTGCCGTGCCGTCTGAACCGGTTACGCGGGTGTTGCCTGTGCCGTTTGCGGTATCTGTGTGTACGCAGCTTCGCGTGCTGTGCAACAATGGTTCTCTAGCAAGACCGTTGTTTTACGCACATCAGTTCGAGAGAAGGTTGCATGTACGTCCTCGTGGTCAATGCGGGAAGCTCTTCCCTCAAGTATCAGGTTATAGATTCCAAAACCGAGAAATCCATCACCAAGGGCCTGTGCGAGAAAGTCGGCTATGCCGATTCGTTCCACAAGCTGTGGTATGACGAGGACAGCCATGTCATCGAGGCGCCGATGGAAAACCATCTGGCCGCCATGCAGGTCGTCATCGACACGCTCGTGAACGACCCCAATTCGGGCATCGACAGCTTGAGCGAGATTGGCGCTGTCGGGCACCGCATCGTCCATGGCGGCGAGAAGTTCTCGGAATCGGTTTTCGTCACCGACGAGGTCGTCGCGGACATCGAGCTGCTTTCCGAGCTTGCCCCGCTGCACAACCCGCCCGCCGTCGAGTGCATTCGCGCCTGCCGCGAGCTCATGCCGAACGTGCCGCACGTCTGTGTGTTCGACACGGCGTTCCATCAGACGCTGCCCCCGCGCGCCTACATGTACCCGCTGCCCTACGAGTTTTACGAGCGCTATCACATTCGCAAATACGGCGCGCACGGCACGTCGCATCGCTATATCGCACGCCGCACGGCAGAGCTTCTGGGCGAAAACGTCGAAGACCTCAAGATTATCACCTGCCATCTGGGCAACGGATGCTCGCTCACGGCGGTCGACCACGGCATGTCGGTCGATACCTCCATGGGCTTCACGCCGCTGGGTGGCGTCATGATGGGCACGCGCTGCGGCGACATCGACCCGTCCATTGTCACGTACCTCATGGAGCAGGAAGGCTACACGCCACATGAGATAAACGAGGTCATGAACCGCGAGTCCGGTCTTGCCGGCATCAGCGGCCTTTCCAACGACCTGCGCGTCATCAAGGCGGCGACCATCGCGGGCCACAAGCGTGCGACGCTGGCCTATGACATGTACTCCAATTCGGTCAAGAAGATGATCGGTGCCTATATCGCCGAAATGGGCGGTGTCGACGCCATCGCGTTTGCCGGTGGCGTGGGCGAGCATTGCGAGCGCATGCGCCGTATGATCTTGGGTGGCATGGAGCCGCTGGGCATTATCTTGGATTATCAGGCCAACAAAGTGGAAGGCGAAGAGCGCATCATCAGCGACGAGCGCTCCAAGGTGAAGCTGCTCGTGGTGCCGACCAACGAAGAGCTCATGATTGCGCGCGATACCGCACGCATCGCGCATGAGCACGGCGTGCCGGAATAGGGGCGGTTTTCTGCGGAGTGGTTGGCTGGGCCTTGCTGTCGGCGCGATG
>CASDTD010000141.1 GCA_949283445.1 uncultured Coriobacteriia bacterium
CCGAAGCCGCGCACGTCGCCCATGGCGAAGAAGTACAGGATGAGCGCGGAGACCAAGGTGACAATGTCCGCGTCGATGGAGGTGAAGATACCCTCGCGCACACCGGAGCGCGAAGCGGTCTTGACGGATTTGCCTTGACGAATCTGTTCGTGGAAACATTCCATGATGAGAATCGAGGAGTCTGCCGCCATGCCGATGTTGACGATGATGCCCGCGATGCCCGGAAGCGTCAGGCTGAACCACCCCAGCTGCGAAAGACCCGCAAGCAGCCCCAAGTACACGATGGACATGATAATGACGGAAAACGCCGGCAGAAGGCCCAGGCCCTTGTAGAAGACGAGCATCCAGACGACGACCAGCGCAAGGCCGATGAGCGCCGCCATGACGCCGGACATGAGCGCGTTCTGGCCCAGGGTCGGGCCGACGGTGCTCGCCTGCTCGATGGTCAAGGTGACGGGCAGCGAGCCGGAATCGAGGATAGTCTTGAGGTCGTTGGCCTCTTCGGAAGTGAAGTTGCCGGTAATCTGCACTTCGCCGGTGGTGATGGCGGACTGCACGGCAGGAGCGCTTTTGACGACGCCGTCCAGCAAGATGGCAATCTGCCCATTCGTGCTGACGAGCTCGGTAGAGACGTCCGCGAACTCCTTGGTGCCCGTGCCATCGAGCTGCAAGTTGACCGCATAGTCGGCAGAACCCTGCGGGCGCCCGACGGTAACCTGCGTCACGCTGTCACCCGTCATGAACGGCGTGTACTTGACGCCGGCTTCCTGCAGGTTCATGCCCGTGAGGCCCTGCTCGATATAGCCGCGCACCTCTTCGTCTTGGATATCTTGCACGTTGACGAACTCGAGCACGCCTTGGCTGGAAAGCGTGTCGAGGATGGCCTGAGAATCATCGGCGGCACCGGGCACCTGCACGAGGAAGGAATTCGAGCCCTGCTGCTGCACCGAAGCGGCAGCAGCGCCGGATGCGTTGACGCGGTTGGTGATGACGCGCTGTGCTTGGTCCATCTGCTCTTGCGTGACAGCCGAGCCGTCGGTGGTCGCCGCGCTCAAGTTGACCGAAACGCCACCTTGGATGTCCAGACCCATGGTGATCTTGTCCTGCGGGGGCCAGACCAGCACGATGGCGCCGATGACCAGCGCGAGAATGACGACGAGCGACACCACGCTGCCGCGCTTGCGGCCCGATGCGCCCTCGGCACGCTCCTCGCGAGTGCCCTGCGCTCCACGTGTCGTGTTGCGTGCGGGACGCTTGACATTGGAGAAGCCCTCTTTTGCCTCGCGTTCGATTTTCTCTTTGGATTTCGCGGCCTTGGCGGCCTTCTTCTCGGAACGCTTGCGCTGCTTTTCCATTTCCCTGCGGCCGCGCTCTTTGAGCTTCTCGGCCTCGCGGCGCTTCTTCTCCTGGTAAGCAGGGTCGTTTTCCAGCGCTTCTTGACGGGCACGCTCGTCAGCCGCCTTCTGGCGGGCCGCCGCTGCGGCCTTGCGGTACCGCTCGGCGTCACGTGCCTGGCGTTCCTTGTCTTTCTGGCGCTTGCGCGCCGCTTTCTCGTGCTCCTTGGCCATCTTGGCCTTCATGCGTTCCTCTTCAGCTTCCTTTTTCGCCTTATCAGCCGAAGAGGAACCTTTCGGTTCAGCCATCGAATCTCCTGTACGAACTATAATTATTTCCTGGTTACTATAATTATTCCACAGGAATTAGTAAACCAAGACTCATATTTTATAGCAGAGATTGCTGCCCATCGAGGATATTGCCGAGGAAACTACGCCGATGTAACAAACAGGGGCCCTGCGCTTTGATGGCCGCAATATGAGCTGCCGAACCGTATCCCTTGTTGCCATCGAACCCGTAGGCCGGGAACTCCTGAGCGTAATCGACCATGAGCGCGTCACGCGTCACCTTGGCCACGATGCTCGCCGCGGCAATGCAGGCCGCCTTGCCATCGCCTTTGACGATACACTTCTCGTTAGCGTGGATGTGAATGGGGTTGCCGTCCACGAGCACCGCGTCTGCACCCGAGCCGTTGCCGCGCGCCACGATGTCAGCTTCGCAGGCTTTCAGCGCGCGCGTCATGGCAACGCGCAGCGATGCGGCCATGCCGCAGGCGTCGATTTCCTCCGGGGTGATATGGGCAATGCCGATGCCGAGGGCGACTTCTTTGATTTTTTCGGCAAGCGCCTCGCGGCGCTTGGGCGTGAGTTTCTTCGAATCGTCAATACCGACGACCTGCGGTTCGTCGGGCAAGGCGACGGCAGCGACCGTCAAAGGACCAGCCAGCGCTCCCCTGCCCACCTCGTCGAGCCCGACGACGATGCCAGGCCCGGCAGCTGCGCGCATAAAAGAATAGAGCTCCGACGTATGCACACGCCGGAGCTCTTCACGCTCTTGCTTCGTGAGGCCTATCTTAGAAGCCCTTCTCACGCAGGCGAGCCGCCTTGCCGACCTTGTCGCGCAGGTAGTACAGCTTGGCGCGACGGACAGCACCGTGGCGGACGACCTCGATCTTCTCGATTTTCGGGGAGTAGACCGGGAAGGTACGCTCGACGCCGACGCCGAAGGAAACCTTGCGGACGGTGAAGGTCTCGCGGTTGGAAGCACCATGACGACGGATGACGTCGCCCTCGAAGACCTGGATACGCTCGCGGTTGCCTTCCTTGATGCGGTAGTGAACCTTGACGTGAGAGCCAGCATCAAAGAACGGAACTTCCTTGATCTGCTGCTGCTCGATAGCGCGGATGTAATCCATTGTTGAGTCCCTTTTCTCTCGTCTTGCAGTGCGTTTCGCGTGCGGGCTCATCCCCACGGAGGAAACGGCACAATCGGAAAGAATACAGCAACTACACGCTTCACGCAAGGAAAAAGTGACAAGCGGACAGGACAGTTAGCACGTCGCCGACGCGCTGGGGGTGACGTGCTCATCCGCTGCCCCCTCCAACCGCACTGGCCAGAATTGCACGTGGGGGCACAATTTTCGTGCCCCCGCATCCGCTTTCGTCCACACGAGCGCGAAAACGGCCAGAAACGCACGACGGGGCACAGACAAATTGCCCTCACGCGTCATCTCGGCCAAGCATGCCGCAACCGTGGACAAGACTGCACGCAGGGGCAGCAAGCCCGCTCTTCTTTTTCGTGCCACACCCGAGAAGTAACGTGTGCCTGTCGCGCGGGGAGAAGCATCCAGCACCCCACAAAAGCAGCCTCTCCCCTACGACGACGAAAATCAGAACACATGACGGCAGCGGTCCGTCGCAAAGGAAAGGAAGCGTGATGACCATGGTCGTTCTCGATTTGGAAAAGGTGCGGCGTTCGAACTGGCTCGATTACTGCCCTGGCCCGAACACGAAAGAGCACCGTGGATACTATTACGACCCAGATGACCCGAAGGCATTTCACACAACAGAAGAAATCGACGACCACATCGAAAGGACGCTTCTCGCGCACGAAGTCGAGTGCCTCCGCGGCAACCCAGATTTGCGAAAAAGGTTCCGCGAGCGTCTTGCCGACCACCCCGAAGCGCGCGCCCAGTGGGAACCGGTGCTCGCCGC